>VRUD01000018.1:49651-57944 GCA_019456305.1 Cytophagales bacterium
CCCTGGAATCATGTGCCGGTTGTAATGATGGTTCGATCTCTGTAACGGTAAGCGGTGAATCCGGTAATTACACTTACCTATGGGATGACCCGGCTAATCAAACAACAGCCACGGCTGACAGCCTCACAGCTGGCGTTTACAGTGTAATCATTACAGATACTGTTTGTGGTACCTTTATTGTTCTCACTGATACGATAAAAGTCGTTCTGGTATCTGTATCAGAGATCATTTCCCTTTCAAATGATATCCTGATATATCCAAACCCCAGCCCAGGGATCTTTAACTTAAATGTGAAGAATATTCAGGGTGGTTCAATGGATGTTTTTGTTACAGATCTGCTTGGCAGAAAGATATACAGCCGGCAATTGAATGATATAAGGTATGAATTCAAAACCCAGATTGATCTTTCTAAATTCACCACTGGCATTTATTTTCTTTATGTCATAACAGAAGATAAGCATTATTTGATGAAATTGGGAATACAATAGCTGATTGCGCATAGCGCATAGCGCATGGCGCAAAGCGTCCATCGCTATGTGCCATACGCTATGCACTATATGCCATGCGCTATGCTCTGCGCGCTATGCGCTCTATTAATCGGTACAAGCTGTATGAAGCAATCTATGTCAGGTTCTCATCCGGGAAATGCTATGAATAGAAGAAATTTTAGCAATCCCAAATCTAACATAGAACCAAGTCGTATAGGAAAGCGTGCGAGCAAGCAAATAAACATTAACATCAATAAAAGAAAGAAAAGAACCGCCCACTCAACCATTGAACCTGACCGCTTAGCCGAGCGATCGAGCAAACAAACAAATCATGCTATTGCTAAAAGGAAAAAGAAGAAATGATGCGCCATGCGCTATGCTCTATGCGCCATGCTCAAAATGACCCACTTAAGCGTAAACATCAACAAATTCGCTACCCTGCGCAACGCCAGGGGAGGAAACAGGCCAGACCTTCTGCAAGCTGCTAAGGATTGCGAACGGTTTGGCGCCCAGGGCATCACCGTACATCCGCGACAGGATGAAAGACACATTCGCTACCAGGATGTATCAGGCCTGGCAACTATATTAACGACTGAATTTAATATTGAGGGCTATCCTTCTCAAAAATGGCTCAATATTGTCAAAAAAGTAGTACCCGCACAGGCTACACTTGTGCCCGATAAACCCGGTCAGCTCACCTCTGACCACGGTTGGGATACCATTAATGAAGAAAATTTTTTGAAAGATATTGTTTCGGAATTAAAAGATTCAGGAATAAGAACCTCCATCTTTGTTGATCCTGTGGAAAAGTATATTGAAGGAGCTGCTAAAGTTGATACGAATAGAATTGAACTCTACACTGAAGAATATGCAAAACAATACCGGGTACTCGGAAAAGAAAAAGCCCTTGCCCCTTATGCAAGAAGCGCAAAATTTGCCGGAGAACTTGGTTTGGGAATAAATGCCGGTCATGATCTTGATCTGGACAATTTAAAATATTTCAAAGACAATATTCCAAATTTATTGGAAGTGTCCATCGGGCACGCATTGATCTGTGATGCCATTTATTTAGGGTTGGAGAATGCGATCCAACTTTATTTAAGAGAATTAATATAGGTCCGGATGCTAAATGTTTGATACTGGATGTTGTTAACTGATAATGAATAATGGTAAAATCTATTAATATCAAACAATTTATAAATCAAGCAAAACAATCACCGGTTATAGACGTCCGTTCTCCAAAGGAATTTGAAAATGGACATATTCCAGGGGCAGTAAACATACCTCTTTTTAGTAATGTGGAAAGAGCAAAGGTAGGCACTACCTATAAACAGTCAGGAAGGGAACAGGCAATTCTTCTTGGGCTGGAAATAGTAGCGCCAAAGATGACCGGATTTGTAAAGAAAGTTGAACGGGTAGCGCATGGCACATGGCGCATGGCGCATGGCGTTCCCCCGCCCTGCGCTATGCGCCATGTGCTCTTATATTGCTGGAGAGGTGGTATGCGAAGTGAAAATTTTGCCTGGTTATTGGATCTGGCAGGATTTGAGGTTTTTACCCTGAAGGATGGATACAAATCTTTCCGGAAATTCGTACTGGAAAATTTTGATCGTAAAGCAAACCTGATCGTGCTGGGTGGAATGACCGGCAGTGGCAAGACGGATATACTCAATCAATTAGCCTTGTTGGGAGAACAGGTTTTGAATCTTGAGCATTTAGCACATCATAAAGGTTCTGCTTTTGGCGCCATTGGACAGAATTCTCAACCCACTACAGAATGTTTTGAAAACAAGATTTTTGAATTTTGGCAAAAATTTGACCTGAGCAAACCGGTTTGGGTCGAAGATGAAAGTCATAACCTGGGAAAAGTACATATACCGGCAGGATTGTGGCTTCAGATGAGAAACAGTCCTGTTATTAAGATCGAAATTCAAAAGATGATCAGAGCAAAAAGATTGGTTAAAGAATACGCATGTTTTGATGATAATTTATTAGAAAATGCCATACTCAAAATAGGAAAACGGCTTGGCGGGCTTAATACAAAAAAATCCTTAGAAGCCTTAGGCAAACAAGATTACTTAAGCGTTGCACAGCTTACACTCACCTATTATGATAAAGCTTACAATATTGGGTTATCAAAGAGGCAATCAAGATCAGTTTTTCCCTTATCCTTAGATACCGAAGATCCAAAAGAAAATGCCAGGAAAGTAATGATGTTTTATAAAAAAATAAAATGAAAGAGATAAAACTAACCCAATACAGTCATGGGGCAGGATGCGGCTGCAAGATCTCACCAAAGATACTGGATGATATTTTAAATCCGGCAGGTTTTAAAAACCCGCCAGATTTCGATAAGAATTTGTTAGTAGGCAACGACAAAAAAGACGATGCGGCCGTTTATGATCTTGGTAATGGGCAGGCTATCATAAGTACCACGGATTTTTTTATGCCCATCGTTGATGATCCTTTTGACTTTGGCAGGATAGCTTCAGTGAATGCGATTAGTGACGTTTATGCCATGGGTGGTACGCCCTTAATGGCTATCTCCATTTTAGGATGGCCAATAGAGCAGCTCTCTTCACAGATAGCGCAAAAAGTGATAGAAGGGAGCAGGCATGCCTGCAAAGAAGCTGGTATTGCGCTTGCAGGTGGGCATAGTATTGACAGTCCTGAACCAATATTTGGCCTGGCGGTTACCGGGTTAGTTGATAAGAAAAGTATAAAACAAAATAGTACGGCAACTATCGGGTGCAAACTTTATCTTACAAAACCATTAGGAATCGGCATCCTGACAACAGCACAAAAGAAAGGGCTGCTTAAAAAAAAACATAAAAATATTGCCACTGATTTGATGGTAAAGCTAAACAATGCCGGCATTAGTTTTGGAAAATGTGAAAGTGTCAAAGCCATGACAGACGTGACCGGATTCGGGTTGCTGGGTCATTTATGCGAAGTATGTGAAGGAAGCAATCTGAATGCCGTTGTTTACTATGATGCCGTACCTCAAATTAATGGTATTGATCAATATATTGACCAAAAATGTATCCCCGGTGGAACAGTAAGGAACTGGGATAGCTATGGAAGCAAAATTTCAGGAATTACCGAACGCCAAAAAACAATCTTATGTGATCCTCAAACAAGTGGGGGGCTATTAATTGCTGTAGAGCCTGAAGGGGAAAGTGAGTTTTTAGATATTGCTCATAAACAAGGATTGAAATTAGCTGTAATAGGCCTATTAAAAGAGAGGGATGTTCGTGAACCTATTATTTTTGTGGAATAAATAGAATTTTTCAGATTCTGTGTTCTATTGTTCACCTGAACACACGAATACTTGAACACATAAACACGTTTACCCTAATTCCCAAACCTCGGATTCACTACATTATTATAAATTGAGCCAAAGGTATAGTTTATTCCAACATTGCCCCAGTATCGGAATTCGGTAGGTAATTGCGTTAGGCCTAACTTGATTTGATCTGCTGTGGCTTCTTCTTTTTTGAGAGATATCTGATCGTGGATAAATGAATAACCTCCTGATATTCTCAATGAGAAACCCTTGAATATTCTTAAATTAAGGTTTGAGTAAAACCATAGACTGTTAAGAGAAGGATCATGGAAATAGTGAAAACCATTCAGAGAAATATTGATGGAACCCCATTTGTCCTTTATCTCAAAAGCCACTCCAAGATTTTCGTGAAACAGTCCCTCTTCTATTTTATTAAAGATGGTAGTGTCGTTATAATAGTAGTATGTATATCCAAGTTTGTATAAAAACCTTAATTGCTTCCTGGTAGATTCTGAATAGGGAAAGTAATTGTATTCCACAGCAGGGGCAATGCGGTAATCCAGCTTAATGTTTTCATAAATCGTAGATCTTACTCTGGCAAATCCACCAACAGACCAATGTTCTCCTAAGCTTTTTACAACTAAAGTGTTAAAATTTTCATCGTGTAAAATACTGTAAATGGTTGTATCATCTGTTTGAAATTTACTTTTACTATAGTTCGCTCTCGGCTTCAACTCTATTTTCCACTCCGGGGTGATCTTGCTGACAAATATTGAAGGCCTAAGATTTATAGTGCTGGTTAACTGCTCACCATTAAACCAAGCACCCAGATTAATTTCAAAAACCCAGTTCTTCCATTTATCCTCCACAGTTGTTAAATCCGCAGCATAGTGGAAAACATCAATGGTGACTTGCTGACCAAGCGGGGTTTGAGCTAAATAGCGTATCAGTCCAAGTTTAAGGATATGTGCACCTACCTTTCGAATTTCATCCGCGGTTTCAACCGGTGAAGTAACAAAAACCAACGTGTCGTTCATGCCTGAAAATTCCTTCAGGCCAATAAATAAAACCGTAAATTCACGCCCACCACTGCCGGTTTGCTGTGCTGTTACCAGCACATGTACCTGCGCTCCCATCCGGTCTCTTACATAATTCACAAAAGGTACTTCCTTTCGTATATAGTCAAGATCGCAAAAATCGCAGTCAATGAACACTTTGGGGGCTATATTTTGTAACGTGTCACTTTCCTGCAAAAGCAATGAGTCAGGTAAGGTATCTCGGTTTGCTTCCTGTGCCATATTATTTGAAAAAAATATACATAGTACACAGGGCATTAAAATTGATCTTTTAAATAATAGTTTCATATTGGCAGAATTTAATTTATTTTACACAAATTAGTGTAATTAGTGGTTAAAAAATATTTTGCAAATATACATTTTAGGTGTCGGACACCTACAATTAATTAGTATCACAAATATTACCAAGATATTCGAAAACTCATAAAGGGCAGGTGTCCGACACCTTTGCTCAATTAGTGGTAAAAAAATGAAACTCTTTTACAGAGAATTAGGAAACGTCCAGCCGATTTATTCTGCTAGGGCCACAGATCGCCAGGCGCCCAACCCCGCCAATTGGCGGGGCTATGCACCTATAATCATCCTCCACGGTTTATTCGGTATGTCTGATAATTGGTTGACAATTGGCAAAAAACTTGCCGAAAAACATAAAGTCTATATCCCTGACCTGCGAAATCACGGTAGGTCACCTCATAACGAAGCATTTAATTACCGGGTCATGGTTGATGATCTGGTTGAATTTATTGATGATCTCCACCTCCCTGCCTGCGCTGAAGCTCCCGTCCCGACAAAGTCGGGGTCGGCAGGCAGGCAAAATCCTAATTCCGAAATCCCAAATCTGATCGGTCATTCTTTGGGTGGTAAAGTAGCTATGCAATTTGCAATGAAATACCCTGAAAAATTGCAAAAACTGGTTGTTGTTGATATTGCTCCGAAATATTACCAGATACAGCATGATTCTATTCTGACCGGTTTGCTTTCATTAAAATTATCTGACCTAAAGACACGTAGGGATGCCGATACACAATTGGCTCAGTATGTGCCTGAATTTAAGGTACGGCAGTTTTTACTGAAAAATCTTTGTCGTAAGCCTCATAAGACCAACAAGGATGCAGCTTCTCGTTTTGCTTGGCGTATAAATTTACCGGTAATCAGTAGAGGAATTGAAAATATTGGTGAATGGTTAATTGAGAATAAATGTTTTGACAAACCTACACTTTTTGTAAAAGGTGGTAAATCACAATTTATAGATAATAGAGATATTGACCTAATTAAAAAATTATTCCCTAATTCACAAATTACAACTATTGAAAATGCCGGGCATTGGGTGCATGCGGATGCTCCGGAAGAATTTTTAGATGTAATTAATGATTTTTTACAAACTCAATATTCCTCTTCAAACCTTCAAACTTTGCTCTTTTTAATGCAGATTTTTTGAAGGTCTTGTCAAACAGCTCTTTGGTAAGCTCCTGCCAATGAATCTTTTTAATTGTTCCATTACTCTTTTCAGGGAATCCCCTCGCTGACGCTCCGGACAAGTTTTCCAATTCAGGATTAAGATCAAACTCAGGATTATTGTGTGGCTTTGCAAAACGGTTCCAGGGGCAAACATCCTGGCATATATCACAGCCAAATATCCAGTTATCGGTTTTTCCTTTAAATTCCGCTGGGATTTGCTCTTTTTCTTTCAGCTCTATTGTTAAATATGAAATACATCTGCTGCCATCCACCACATAAGGGTCAACAATTGCATCAGTAGGGCAGGCATCCATGCAGCGGGTGCAGCTGCCGCAATAATCTTTAACAGGGCCATCGTACTCCAATTCCAGGTCAACGATCAATTCGGCAATAAAGAAAAAACTGCCCATATTCCTGTTGATCAGGTTTGTATGTTTGCCTACCCAGCCCAACCCGCTTTTTTTTGCCCATACTTTATCCATCACAGGTGCAGAATCTACAAACGCCCTCCCATTGACTTGTCCTATTTCCTCACGTATAAATTCCAGCAAACTTTTTAATTTTCCTTTCAATACAAAATGATAATCTTTGCCATAGGCATATTTAGAGATCTTATAATAGTTATTACTACTCTCTCTTTTAGTAGAGGAATTGGTCCGAAGGACTCCGGACTCCTTTGGAGTGGTGAGGTCTTTTTCAGGATAATAGTTAAGCAACAGTGAAATCACAGATTTGGCGCCATCAACTAATTTACGGGGGTCTAATCTTTTATCAAAATACCTGCCCATATAAGCCATCTTGCCGTGCATGTTTTGATTAAGCCAGGTCTCAAGCCTGGGCGCTTCTTCCTCAAGAAATTCAGCCTTGGAAATACCGCAAAAATCAAAACCCAATTGTGATGCTTTTTGTTTTATAAGAAGGGTATATGTAGATTTTAAATTAACCACGAAATTTAGCAAAGCGTCCTGAGTGCCCGGGATATGCTCTACACTTTAATTTCCTTTTTTATTTTATCCGCAATCTCTGCAAATTCTTCATCAGAAAACCTGAGCTTGGGTTTCATAAAATTCATATCATCCATACTGTTCAAAGGGAAAAGATGGACGTGAACATGCGGAACATCAAGGCCGACCACTGCTGTTCCGATCCTGAGACATGGTATAGCTTTTCTCAACCCAAGAGCTACTTTCCTGCAAAAATGATGCAGATCTGTATAGAGGTCATCATCAAGATCAAAGATGTAATCAACCTCTTTTTTGGGAATTACCAGGGTATGGCCTATGGCAAGAGGGTTAATATCCAGAAATGCTAAAAAAATATTGTCTTCAGCAACTTTATAGCATGGTATTTCGCCTTTTACGATTTTTGTAAATAAAGTTGACATCTTTTTATCCCAGCATTAACTGATCTTTACAATTTCAAGCTCCATCATTCCTGCCGGTACTTCAATTTTAACTGTATCGCCAACCTTTTTCCCTAAAAGTCCTTTACCTATAGGGGATTGAACTGATATCTTACCTGAACTTATATCGGCTTCATCTTCTGAAACAAGCGTGTAGTCTATCTCCTGATCATTATCTTTGTTTTTAACTTTGACAGTAGCTAAAATAGAAACAGATGAGGTATTAAGGTCAGATTTATTGATGACTCTGGCATTTCCCAACTTTTCTTTAAGTATAGCAATCCTTGCTTCCAGCATACCCTGGGCATCTTTGGCCGCATCATACTCTGCGTTTTCTCTAAGGTCGCCCTTATCACGGGCTTCTGCTATTTGCTTAGCCATATCTGCCCTACCTTTGGTCTTTAGCTCATCAAGCTCTTTTTTAAGCTTGTTCAGACCGGATTCTGTATAATATGATACTTGTGTCATTATTATATAAGCACGTGAACACTTGAATACAAAAATGCTAATTAGTGTCTGTCTATAATGTCAAAAATATTCGTTAATGAAAATCCAAAGTTTCAACATTAAGTTGGCAGTTGGC
>VRUD01000019.1 GCA_019456305.1 Cytophagales bacterium
CCGTTTTTATTTCCGAGTTCTTTGTCAATTTCCAATGCCTCAAAGTAGTGTTTCAATGCGCTGGGGTAATCGCCCTGGTTCCAGTAAACCACGCCAATATTGCCGAGGACTGCTGCAATCTTACTTTCATATCCAAGTTCCTTGAATATTTCCAATGCCTCAAAGTAGTGTTTCAATGCGCTGGGGTAATCGCCCTGATCATCGTAAACTATGCCTATATTGCAGAGAGAGGCGGCAATTCCTTTTTTGCCTGACTGCGCTATGGCTTTGTCAGGTGAATTGCTGAGCTGCTTTCTTATTTCAAGGGCTTTGAAGTGGTGGGACAGGGATCGTGGGTAGTCGTCTTTGAGCCAGTAATAAACACCGAGGTTGTTGTGGGAGGCAGCTATAAATACCTCACCCCGGCTCCCGGATACCCGGGAAGAGGGAGACCCTGCGCGCGGGAGTCTCTCCGCTAACGCCAGGGCTTGTTTTCCGAGGAGAATGGCGGTGTCGGGGTTTTGGTACATGAGCTGCCAGCCGAGGGCATTGAGGAGTTTGATGCGGGTGGTGTCCCCGGGGCAAGGTTCGGGGCAGGCGTGTTTTGCGGTTTTCAGCGCCTTTGTCAAAGAATCAACTTTGGCGCTTTGCCCCGCACATAAACAAGGTAAAAAAATTGCAACACATAAAACGATTGCCAGAAACTTTGATAATAGAACTTTGGCTGTTAGGAAGGAAATAAGGAAATAAGGGTTGGCTATCATCGGATGACTCTCCGGGTTATGCGTTGGGGTCATCCGATGAATTTGCTGGCATAACGAAAAGGAAATAAGGTAATGTAGTATGTCTTTAAATTTGCTTTGCATATTTGTTCTTTTGTATTTATCTCTATTTTCCAATGCGGGGGGTCGGGACAAGTTTTTGCAAAACGGTTTCATGGGTGCAAGATAGGGAAAAAGTTATTTACCTAAAAATCTAAGAAAATATGTTGCAAAAACTGATGAAACCACGAATTACACGAATTACACAAATTAAATTAGTGTAATTCGTGGTTTCATTTTCGGTTTAGATTTTTAGGTGTAAAATGAATCACACCAATCCTTCAATCACTTCCGCATAATGTTTGTACTCTAATTGATGAACCCGTTCTGCCAATATTTCAGGAGTATCATCAGCTTTCACAGGACATTTTGCCTGGAAAATTATCTTTCCTTTGTCATATTCACTGTCCACATAATGAATAGTGATACCGCTCTGTTTGTCCCCTGACTCTATTACTGCCTTATGTACACCAAGCCCGTACATCCCTTTGCCACCATACCGGGGCAGCAATGCCGGATGAATATTGATGATCTTATTTGGATAAGCTTTTATCAATTGTCCGGGAATAAGCCATAGAAAACCGGCAAGCGCGATCAATGAAACATCATAATTTTTTAGCTTAGTTACTATTTTATCAGAATTATAAAATGTATCTTTGTCAAATACGAAGGCAGGTATTTTAAATTTTTTGGCTCTTTCAAGCACATACGCTGCCGGATTATTAGAGAACAGGTAAACAATCTTTATAAACGGATGTTTTTTAAATGACCGGATTATGCTCTCAGCATTCGTGCCGCTGCCTGAAGCGAATATGGCTATATTGATTTTTTTTTTCATATTGTTGAAAAAATATAAAATTAAAGTTTAATTTTGTGAAATGAAAAAAAATATTTCAATATTAATCTTTACGCTTTGTCTATGCAATGGGGCAATATTAGTTCCTTTATTCCACTCAGGACAAGCTTTTGCACAAAAATACAACTTCAGAACCTATTCGCTCGAAGAGGGGTTGGTGCAATCACAAATTCCTTCTATTTGCCAGGATAATGACGGCAATATGTGGATTGGTACTTTTGGGGGTGGCGTATCTAAATTTAACGGACAAACTTTTCAGACTTACAACACAACAGACGGGCTTATTAACAACGACATCAGGGTAACCATGTTAGACAGCCAGGGCAATATATGGTTCGGAACAAGACAAGGAGTATCAAAACTTATTATTAATAATAATGAAAAGTGCACTAATGATAGTCTTAAAAGTAGTTTGTGCATTTGTAACTTCTCTATAAAAGATGGGTTGGCAGGTAATTACATAGAATCAATTTTCGAAGATAGTAAAGGAAATATCTGGTTTGGTACAAGAGAAAATGGTTTATCAAAACTCTCATACATAGCTGAAGGACAAGAAAATAAAAAAAAGAAAGCTGTTTTTCTAAATTATAGCGTTAATAATGGATTGCCCGACAGTATTGTCACAGACATAAAAGAAGATAAATATGGAAATATTTGGGCAGCGACTTTTTCGGGATTGTCTAAACTTCCTAAGGGTTATGAGAAAAAATTTATTAAAAGTATTGACACTATTTTTGAAAATTTCAAAAAAGAGGAAAATCTATCTTATAATTATGTACATAAACTAATAATTGACAGAGAAGGAAATATTTGGTGCGGGACAATGAGAGGGATCAGAATATATCTGCCCAAAACTAATAACAAATCTGCTATAATCCCTCAGGATACAACTACTTATGAAATAATAAATTTTACGGATGAAGATGGACTTGCCAATAGTAGCATTTACGCTATGATGGAAGACAAGGCTGGTAATATTTGGGTTGGTACCGATGAGGATGGTTTGTATAAAGTAACCCTGGATTTAGAGCATAGAAAATTAAAAATATTAGATTATTTTACTATGCACAACGGACTTTCTGAAAATCAGATATGGTCATTATGTGAAGATAGAGAAGGCAATATATGGATAGGCACTAATGGTGGTGGCGTTTCAAGATACAGCGGCAAGATGTTTGAATCATTTACTACTGAAGACGGTCTTGCCCATAATGTAGTTTGGGAAATATTGGAAGATAAGAAAGGAAATTTCTGGTTTAGGACCCATATCGGAGGTATATCTATATATGATCCAAAGGCACAAACAGACAATCTTACCTTACAAAGCCGGGAGAATAAGCAGATCATATCTTATTCCACAGAAGAAGGCTTAGAAAATGATGTAGTGAGATCATTGATGAAAGACAGAGAAGGGAATATCTGGGTAGCAACATTACAAAGTGGTGTATCCAAAGTAACGCTCAATAAAAAGAGGGGAAGACTTACAAGTTATAATCCATTTGGCAAAAACGATAGCTTGGCTAATAGAACAGTTTATGCTATGTTAAAGGATAGTAAAGGCAATATGTGGTTTTCAACGTTCAGAGGATTATTTAAATATAGTAATAATAACTTCACCCTGGTAACAAAAGAAGATGGGCTTATAGAAGAGCAATTCACCGCTATGATGGAAGACAGTAAAGGGGATATATGGTGTTTAACCCGGTCAGGTGTTTCTAAGCTTACCATAGAAAAAAATAAAAAGAGTCCCGCCAAAGGCGGGATGAAATTTACCAACTATACTACAAAAGAAGGGTTGATCACTGATTACATGATTTCAGCGCTTGAAGATGATAAGGAAAATATCTGGTTGGGTGGTCAGGGAGGCGTATCTGTGTATGACCCGCAAGCTGACAAGTTCCACAATTTTACTTCTAAAGAGGGTTTAAGCTCTGATATGATCTACCTGATCAATAAGGATGATAATGGTTATATATGGATCGGTACAAATAAGGGGATTGACAGGGTGCGTTATGAAGATGGGAAGATCACCGTTAAAAACTATGGAAAGCTTGAAGGTTTCATTGGCATAGAGACCAATTCAGAAGCCACTTACAAAGACAGCGAAGGAAATCTTTGGTTTGGTACGATAAAAGGAGTAACAAAGTATAATCCGGCATTAGATAAGGAAAATAAAATTGAACCCCTAACACATATCACCGGCTTACGCCTGTTTTTCGAAGATGTTGATTGGTCTGGCTTTGCTGATAGTATCTATCCTAAAACAGGCTTCCCGGCTGGTCTGCAATTGCCTTATGATCAAAACCATTTGACCTTTGATTTTGTCGGCATTAGCTTAACCATACCTGAGAAAGTAAGATATCAATGGAAATTAAACGGCTTTGACAAAAAATGGTCACCCATTACTTCAAAACATGAAGCTACTTACTCCAACATTTCCCATGGTAAATACACTTTTTTGGTCAAAGCCTGCAACAATGACGGAGTTTGGAATAAGCAGCCTGCTACCTTTAGCTTTGAAATCACACCCCCTTTCTGGCTGACATGGTGGTTTTGGTTAACGTGCGGATTGACAGGGTTTGGTGTAGTAATGAGCTACATTAAGATACGGGAAAGAAAACTAAGAATAGAAAAAAGGATACTGGAGGAAAAGGTAACCGAAAGAACCAAAGAATTATCACAAGCCAATGTGGTGATAGCCAAGAAAAACAAGGATATTACTGCCAGCATCAATTATGCTTACCGCATACAGGACGCCATATTGCCTGATACAGATCATCTGCAAAAATTCTTTCCTGATTCATTTGTGCTATATAAGATCAAAGATGTTGTTAGCGGAGATTTTCCATGGCTATTGCAAAAGGAGGATGATGTATATGTTACAGCAGTGGACTGTACCGGACATGGAGTGCCGGGCGCTATGCTGTCAATGATTGGTCATTTTTTGCTTACTGAGATCATTAGCAGTAAAAATATCCAGCAGCCTGCAACTATTTTAAGCCATTTGCACGATGGGGTTAATAATACATTAAACCAGGACATAAATCTCGATTCAAGAGATGGGATGGACATTGCATTTTGCAAGATCAATACTAAGAAAATGGAGCTTGAATATGCTGGCGCTCACCGCCCGTTACTGCATTTAACCAATGGTGATCTCAATGAAATAAAAGGAGACCGGCTCCCCATAGGAGGCACGCAATATGCCAGAAAAGGTAGAGAAATGAAATTTACCAACCACCTTATCAAGATTAGAAAAGGCGATGCCATTTTCTTTTATTCTGACGGATTTACAGACCAGTTTGGCGGGCCCGATGAGAAAAAACTTATGACAACCCGTGTTCGTGAAGTGATCCTCAACAATAAAGATAAAGGTATGCCTGAAATAGGCAAAGTCTTTGAAAAAACCTTTGATGAGTGGATGGGGCATAACAAGCAAACAGATGACGCTATTTTTATTGGGATAAGATTCTAAATCATGGAACAACAAGGCACCCTTTCAATCAAGACCGAAAACATCTTTCCGATCATCAAAAAATATCTCTACTCAGACCATGAAATATTTTTAAGAGAACTGGTTTCCAATGCAGTGGATGCCACACAGAAGATAAAAAAACTGGCTTCAATCGGTGAATATAAGGAAGAACTCGGGGATCTGAAGATCAAAATCTCGGTCAATGATAAAGCCAAAACAATTACAGTCACAGACAGAGGCATCGGGATGACTGCCGAAGAGATCAAAAAATATATCAACGAAATAGCTTTTTCCGGTGTCACTGAGTTTTTGGAAAAATATAAAAAACAGGTTGATAAAAAACCC
This sequence comes from Cytophagales bacterium, assembly GCA_019456305.1. Lineage (NCBI taxonomy): Bacteria > Pseudomonadati > Bacteroidota > Cytophagia > Cytophagales > Cytophagales bacterium. The sequence goes on from VRUD01000019.1 coordinate 5,477, forward strand.
AAATCCAATTCAATCGGCAATAGCAAATCCCCAATCCCAGATCCGCAATCTGAAACCCCTGATCTCATAGGTCATTTCGGCCTGGGATTTTATTCCTCATTTATGGTAGCGGATAAAGTCGAGATCATTACAAAGTCGTATCAGAAAGGCGCTGAAGCCGTAAAGTGGTCTTGTGATGGTAGTACTGAATTTAATATCAGCAAAGTAGTGAAAAAAGAGAGAGGCACTGAAGTGGTAGTGCACCTTGCAAAAGATTCGGAAGAATTTTCGGAGAAATTAAGAGTGGAAGGTATTTTACAAAAGTATGGTAAATTCCTGCCCGTTGAAGTTGAATTTGACGGCAAAGTGGTCAATAATACGGCTCCTCTGTGGACTAAAAAACCCAATGAACTGAAAGATAAAGATTATCTTGATTTCTATAAAGAACTTTACCCGTTTTCCGAAGACCCTTTGTTCTGGATACATCTCAATGTTGATTATCCCTTTAACCTTACGGGTGTCTTGTTTTTTCCTAAGATCAGGAACGACTTTGAATTACATAAAAATAAAATACATCTTTATTGCAGGCAGGTATTTATTACAGATGAAGTAAAGGACGTTGTGCCTGAATTTTTGATGCTGCTCCATGGTGTGCTGGATTCACCTGACATACCGCTTAACGTTTCGCGCAGCTTTCTGCAATCAGATTCAAATGTAAAAAAGATCAATGCACATATAACCAAAAAAGTGGCTGACAAACTTTCTGAATTATTTAAAAATGAAGTAGATGTTTTTGAAAAGAAGTGGGACGACATCAGTATTTTTGTAAAGTTTGGAATGATCAGTGACGAAAAATTTTATGAAAAAGCCAAAGACTTCTGTCTGCTAAAAAATATTGACAATAAGTATTTTACAATTGAAGAGTACAAAAAGCATATTGAAGCCAATCAGAAGGATAAGGATAAGAACTTAGTCTGCCTTTATACAACTGATAAGGGTAAGCAGGATGCTTACATCCAGGCTGCACGAAAAAGGTCGTTTGATGTTTTGAACATGGATGGTTCTATAGACAAGCATTTTATTGGATTTTTAGAATCAAAATCTGACTTGCCTGCCGCGCAGGCAGGTAAGTTATTGCTAAAAAGAATCGATGCGGATACCATTGATAAACTCATAGACAAAGGCGATAAGAGCGAAAGTGTATTATCTGAAGATGAAAAAAAGAAATTAAAAGAATTATTTGAAAAAGCAATTGATAACAAAAACGCAACAATTACCATAGAATCATTAGCTTCTGACGAAGCGCCCCTTACCATCACGCTGCCAGAGTTTATGCGCAGAATGAAAGATATGGCCGCCATGAATGCTATGGGACAAATAACGGATCTGCCAGACCAGTTTAATGCAGTGATCAATGCAAATCATCCGTTGATGCAAAAGATTATCAGCGCAAAAACTGAAAACAAAAAAACTGCCATTGCAAAACAAGCCTGCGACCTGGCATTGCTTTCCCAAAATATGCTCTCTGGCGCTGACCTTACAACCTTTATTGAAAGAAGTGTGGAATTGATCTCAAAATAATAGGCTAATTTTTGCGTTTAAAATTATAACTCTTACTTGTATTGTTCTAAGTAATGTTTCTTTTTGTATAAATGAATGATAAAATAAAGGAGAAGATAAATTATTATAAACTTTGGTTAGGTATTCTTGTAATTACTGATATAGGTTTAATTAGCTGGTATATTAACAATTACAAAGCTGTTGATAGATGGATGTTATATGGTAGTATAACTGTTATTACCTTTTTATCGATTTCAAGCTTTATTATCCATATTATAATTACTAAAAACATAAATAAAATAAAGAATTATGATTGAATTAATTGGTTTTTTAGCAATAGGACTTTTTTTTGCAACAATAATATATTGTGCTATTGATGCTATAAGAAAACTTGAGAGATAAAATTTTATTATTAAATCTCATTTTTCAATTACGTGGCATAAGAATTATGGAATGGATAGTTATAATAATGATGGTATTGGGTGCAACTGTTCTGGCATATTGTGCTCTGGATGCAGCAAGAGAACCTAAAAATTGAGATATTACTTATAAATCTCATTTTTCAATTACGTGGCATAAGAATTATGGAATTAATAGAATTGTCATTTATTTTTATTAAAAGAATTTTAACTGTAATTTTTTTATTGCCTACTGCCTGCTGCCTATGGAGCAAAGCAACATCCCGATTCTTTTGCAAACCCTGTTTCTTGTTTGTTTTAATTTTATCGGTACTGTCTATTAGTTCATTTGCCCAGCAAGATAAGGACAAAGAGTCTATCAACCTCAAAACCGACCTGACACCTTCCATTACCTTTGAAACTGAAGAGGAGCCGGAGGAAGAGAAGAAAAAAAAGAAAAAGAAGAAAAAGAAAAAGAAAATTTTTTACGGCTTAAAGTGTAAAAAAGGATTTACCAAAAAGGGTACCAGCCAGCGGCAAACGATAGAGATATTTTATTACCTGAAAAAGTATAAAGAACCCGATCCCTATGTTAAAAATATTTATTGGTATAATACCAAAAGAGGGAAGATCGTAAAATCAAGTAGAGCCAGGTTTCTCAGATATTGGGAAAAAGACCCTAAAAGTATTAAAATCTTACATGGACCTTACAAGAAAACGATGGATGATAAAATATTAGAAGAAGGCATATATTATATTGGAACCAAACATGGCAGGTGGGTAAAATACAATAAAGATTTTGTGCTTGTTAAGAAAATGAAATATTTCAGGGGATGGCCTAAAGATGCTAAGATCACTTATTATGACGCTGAACGCACTAAAATCAAAGAAGTTCTGCCCTATGTATATGACGTTTTGCATGGAAAATATTTTTTGTTTTATGAAAATGCAATGGTAGCAATAGAGGGTGCCTATGTAGATGGTATTAAAGTGGGAAAATGGATAGAATATTATGAATCAGATAGGAAAATTAGAAAAAAAATAACCCAATATCCCAAACTTGTACGTGGCAAGATCCCAAAAGATGCTGAAAACTTTAAACCTTATGTGCTGAAAGAATGGAATATCAAAGGAAAAGTGATATACGATAAGGAGAAGGTGGACAGGATGAAAAAGTAATTACGAATGACGAATGACGAATGACGAATGACGAATGACGAATTTCGGATTTCGAATTTCGGATTTCGTACTTTAAACCGTATAATCTGTGCTTCAAATAATCCAGAACCTAAAAACGGGCAAAACCTCGCTGGAAGAAATACCATGTCCTCAAATAAAAAAAGGGCATGTGCTGATAAAAACCTACCGCTCATTAGTTTCACTTGGCACGGAAAAAATGCTTGTGGAATTTGGTAAAGCCAATCTTATTGCCAAAGCACGCCAGCAACCCGAAAAAGTAGCAATGGTCTTAGATAAGATCAAATCAGACGGGTTGCTGCCTACGCTGGAAACAGTTTTCAAAAAACTGGAAGAACCGCTGCCTTTAGGCTATTCAAATGCAGGTGAGGTAATTGAAGTGGGGGAAGATGTATCAGAATTAGTACCAGGCGACCGGGTAGTTTCCAACGGCCCTCACGCAGAAATAGTATGTGCTGCTAAAAACCTCGTTGCACATATTCCGGACAACGTTTCTTATGATGAGGCGTGTTTTACAGTGGTAGGTTCAATAGGATTGCAGGGAATAAGATTAGTTGATCCACAATTTGGAGAAACCGTAGTTGTACTTGGTTTGGGTTTGATAGGCCTTATCACTGCGCAACTACTCTCATCAAACGGCTGTCAGGTGATTGGCTTTGATATTGACCAAAATAAAGTTGATCTGGCTTTGTCAAATGGTATCCAGGCGTTTAACTCCAGCTCCTCCCTAACCCTCCCCAAAGGGCTGGGGAGGGAGGCTTGTGCAGATGCTGTGATCATTACGGCATCTTCCAAAAGCAATGATATCATATCACAGGCAGCTCAGATGTGCCGTAAAAGAGGAAGAATTGTGCTTATAGGCGTAGTCGGCCTTGACATCAACAGGGCGGATTTTTACGAAAAAGAGCTGAGTTTCCAGGTTTCCTGCTCCTATGGGCCCGGCAGGTATGAAGATGATTATGAAATTAAAGGATTGGATTATCCCCTTCCTTACGTCAGGTGGACAGAAAACAGGAATTTTCAAACCATTCTAAATGCAATTTCAAAAGGACAGTTGAATGTGAAGTCATTGATCACAGAAATTGTTGATCTTGAAGAATATGATAAAATATACAGCAATCTTTCCAATACAAAATCTATTGCTGCCATTATTCGGTACAAAAATGAAGCGGTTTTAAAAACATCTTTCAAAGTACGAAGTACGAAGTACGAAGTACGAAACAGGAAGCATGAAGTAGGAAATATGAATACCGGCAAACAACCATCACTAGCAATAGTTGGCGCTGGCAATTTTACGAAGATGACTTTGCTCCCCATATTATACAAGACAGGCGCTCAAATAAAATATATCGTAAGTGATGGAGGAGTATCGGGAACACACCTTGCAAAAAAGTATAGTGTAAGTATGAGTTCAACGAATTATGACGAGGTGTTGAAAGATAAAGAAGTTGATGCTGTAATGATCACTACCAGGCACAATTTGCATGCAGAAATGACCATCAAAGCCCTCCAGGCAGGCAAACATGTTTTTGTTGAAAAACCATTAGTCATCACTGAAACAGAATTGAAAAATGTAATAAAAGCGCTTGAAAAAAGTGAAAGATCTGTAACTGTCGGTTTTAACAGACGTTTTGCACCCTTGGTCACAAAAGCGAAATCGTTACTTGGGTCTTCTCTTGGTACCCCTGCCTGCGCCTTTGGGGCTTCGGCAGGCAGGCGTCCCCCGTCCCCTATTATGAATATAATTATCAATGTAAATGCCGGTTTCATCCCTTCAGATCACTGGATACATGACATCAGCGTTGGCGGGGGTAGGATCATCGGTGAAGGATGCCATTTTATAGATTTGATCAGCTTTTTAACCGCGAGTGAGGTAAAAGAGGTGGTTGCATCTGCTATCGGCACTGATCATGCTGAAAATACCGATAATGTTTCTATTATTTTAAAATATAAAAATGGCTCACAGGGAATCGTAAACTATTTCGCAAACGGGCATAAAGCATACGCCAAAGAAAGAATTGAAATATACACACAAGGCAGGACCTTGATCCTCGATAATTTCAGAAAACTTCAAGGCTTTGGTCTATCAGGATTCTCCAAAAAGAGCTCAAAGCAGGATAAAGGGCATAAAGAGCAGTTTAACAATTACATCAACTACCTAAAAACAGGGGGTGAGCCTATCATACCTTTTTCTGAAATAATAAATACCACTAATGCTGCGCTTGCAGCGGTGAGATCGTTGAAAACGGGTGGTTGGGTTAAAATTGAGCAATAAATATTCAAAAAAGCAGTGAAGCAACAGTAAAAGGCCTTGAAACAATAGCAAAAATATTGGCTAAAATTGAAGCAAAAGCGTGAAAAATAAATATACTTAGAAGATTATGATGACTTTTAAAATAATAATGATTATTCTTGTGGGAATAATGCTAATTGGTGCATTTGCAACAATGCTAATAATTAGCATTAAAGAAGATATTGAAGAAAGAAAATAGCAAATTATTTTGTAATATTCATATTGATAGGTTCTGGCGCTGCAGCATTATGGGCGAGAAAATCGTTTATAATACACGATGAGGCAGGTAAAATAATACATAATTATAAGAGAAAAAAAATAATAACATATTGATCTAAAAGCGTTAGCTTTTATTCTTGTTTTAGAAATAATAAATTTGGAAAAAAGAACAAAAAGTCATCAAAATACGTTTTATCACAGTAACAAAACATTTTAATCATGAATAATTATGATATTAATGAATACAGCTTAATTGGGAGGCTGATTATCAATACTGGTAAAAAAGATTTACCTGTAAATTTTATTGAACTACAAACTGATTTTAATAAAAAAGATGTAATAAGGGTATTGGAATTTTTTCAGGAAAGAGGTTTACTTGAAATAAAAAATAATACTGTTCATGCCAATCTTGATCTTATGAAAAATGCAATTTCATGATCTGCAATATAATGGATTCAATCTACAATTTTGTCAATAGCTATTATGATTTTATTTATCCAACTATTGTAGCATTTTTTAGTTCACTATTTTATAATTTTTTTTTCATTAGATATAACAGGTTTCTAACAACAAAAAATTTAATATTTAACTAAATTAGAAAATAATTTAGAATATATGCACTTCAATCAACAACGCAAATTTGTTGGTATTATATATGACAACTTAATGGATAAAAATTTAGAAAACATAAAAAATTCTTTAAGACAAACCATTCCGGAAATTAAAGATGATGAAGAAGCAAAAATAATATCCTATGATGAACCTTTAGACTTGTTAACATGGTATTTGAGAACATATGGAGATGCAGGATTAAAGAATTTGGACTAAAAAAACCAAATAATAGTTACATTTGTATTGGATTTGAGCTAAAAGGGTGAAAAAAAATAATTGATAATTTTTTTGTTATTAAACAAACTATCATTATACTTGCGCTGAATTAAAACAATACATAATTATAAGAGAAAAACAAATTAATAACATATTGATTTAAAAGCGTTAGCTTTTATTCTTGACTAAGAAATCTGGAAAATTTCAAACTGAACAAGTGTAATAAGTGAGACGCTCACGCGACAGCGTGGGCTAAACTTATTTGTTCAGTTGGGTTTTCCAGAACCTCTTAGTCAGATAAGCTGCAGTTCCACGCTTTTTTATTGTCTATTAACTGCTGCTTTGGAACTGGGGGGCAATAAAATTTAGAAATCATGAAAAAGTTAATTTTTACATTTGCAGGTATGTTTATTTTTTGCGCGTTGTTTTCACAGGAAATACCGCAGAAAATATCTTATCAGGGTAAATTGCTTGAAAGCGGCAGCCCTGTAAACGGAACCAAAAACATTACTTTTACCATTGATACATGGAGTGAGTCGCATATTGGGGTAGTAGTTACCGATGGATTATACGCTGTAACGCTGGGTGAAACAACGCCTATCCCGACAAGCATTTTTGATAATAGCTCAACCCTTACTTTGCAAATAAGTATTGATGGTGGTAGTCCTCTTTCACCTCTGACGGACATTCTTTCCGTTCCTTATGCTTATAAAGCAGAAAAATCTGTTGATGCTGAAAAGATTGCAGGAAATACTGTTTCAACAACTGCACCTGCTACAAATCAGGTGTTAAAGTGGAATGGGGCGCAATGGATGCCGCAAACAGATGCATCAGGCGGTTCTCCAACAGGGACAGCAGGTGGTGATTTATCAGGGACTTATCCAAGCCCTGTTGTTAGTGGTTTACAAAATAGACCTGTTGATACAACTGCACCTTTTACAGGACAAGTATTAAAGTGGAATGGGACACAATGGACACCGCAAACAGATTCATTGGGTGGACTTACTTTACCTTATTCTGGTACTTATAGTGGAGGTGCTATTCCAGCAGTATTTATGATTACAAATACTAGTGCTAGTGCTCATACGATTGTAATAGATAATGATAATATTGGAGGAAACAGTAAAGGTATTGTGATCTATAATAATACTTTAGGTAGGGCTTTGATGGTTATACAAGATGGTACTAACTATTGTGGTTATTTCAGAATACAGAATGTAAGTAATCCTAATTCTGCAATTTATGCATATACCGATGGCACTGGATATGCTGGTAAATTTTTAGGTAATGTTAATATGCAAGATAATTTAGTAGTCGTTGGCACCCTTTCAAAAGGCGCAGGCGCATTCAAAATAGACCACCCTCTTGACCCGGAAAACAAATACCTGTATCATTCATTTGTGGAATCACCTGATATGATGAATGTTTATAACGGAAATATTGTACTGGATAATAACGGAGAGGCTACCATTGAATTACCTGAATACTTTGAAGCTTTAAATAAGGAATTTCGTTATCAGCTTACCTGTATCGGTGGTTATGCCCCTGTTTATATAGCTCAGGAAGTATCAAGTAATAATTTTAAGATTTCAGGCGGCACACCGGGAATGAAAATATCATGGCAGGTTACAGGTATCAGACAAGACCCTTATGCAAATAAAAACAGAATTCCATTAGAAGTTGAAAAATCTGAAAAAGAAAAAGGGCATTACCTGCATTACAAAGAGTATAATCAGCCAATAGAAAAAAGTATTAGAGTAGTAAATGACCCTGAAATACTTGAAAAATTAAATAAAACTAAATAAGGAGGAATTTAAAATGAAACATATAAAAATCATTTCTTTGCTGTTTTTGATAGGATTTTTCGAGAATAGCAAAGCACAGACATACAGCCAACCGGCAGAGGTGATTTCAGCCGGTGGAGGAGAATCTTCGGGAGGTATTTATTCCAATTTTGGAGTAATTGGTGAAACTTTTGTAGAATCATCTGTATCGGGTGGAAATTATAATACTTCCATTGGATTTCTTTATGCTTCTGATATTCCTCCTACCGGGATTGACGAAGAATATTTCAATAATCCAATTATAAGAATATTTCCCAATCCATCAGATGAAATCGTTCATATTGAGAATAAAAATACAGAAGCGGATAAAATAGAAATTCACAATATACTTGGGGAAAAAGTATATGAAAGTAAATACAAGAGTATGCTTAATATTTCAGAATTATCAAAAGGGATATATTTTTTAGAAATCCTGGATAAAGATGGAGTAATATTGAAAAATGTAAAAATAATAAAGGAGTAAAAATGAAAACTAAATTATTTTTTTTGGTGGTTTTGAGTTTGATAGTGTCATTTAATTCTTTTGCTCAAACTACTGTTACCGTAAGGCCTATTAATCAACAATATTGGACAGGTAATGTAAGAAATCAGGGTATTTGTCCAGATTATTGTAAATCAAACCTTGGAAAAATTAAAGCTGGAGAACCCGATATAGCTCTTTATGAATATAGAGGATGGACAAAATTTGATCTTTCAACTATTTCTCCTCCTATTCCGACTAATGCAGTAATAACTGATTTGACATTAATAGTATTTACTACTAATGCATCTTCAAATTCTGGACATGAATTAGTTGCATGTAGAATGTCAATAGATCCGGTAACATCAACAGGGACAGTTATATGGAATGAAATTGGCTCTCCACAGGATTATTCCCTCCCTTCAAATGCAATGACAATAGCTAATCAATATACCAATATTACCTTAAATCAAAACGCTCGTGATAATTTTAAAAATGCAACAATTATGGGTTCATCTTGGTGGGCAGTTGGATTTTATGCTATTAATCCAAACATTAATACTGGCAAAATCCAAGGCTGGGATTGTTCGGGTTGCCCTGCGCCTGAACCAATATTAGAAATAACTTATTCTATACCTGTATCGATTACTGCAAATTTTTCCTCTAATACTCAAACTGTATCACAAGGAGGAAGTGTTAATTTTTATGACAATTCTACTGGAAATATTACAAGTAGAAATTGGACTTTTTATGGTGGAAACCCTTCATCACAAACATCAACAAACCCTATAATATATTATGATACAGTAAACACCTATGATGTTAAATTAGTTGTTTCTGACGGATTGAACTATGATACAATAATAAAAGCTAATTATATTACTGTTACTTCTACTACCACTACTCAAAATACTCAGACTGTTGGTGGTCTAACAGTTTATGCAGATACTATAAATTCTAATATTGCATCAGGTAATGTATCAATAGCTCCTGCAGGATGTCCTAATGGGATATTAAAATTTAGTGGGGACATAACTATATCTGGTAGTAATACAATTAACAGCAGTTCAGCTATTTATCTGCAAAATGTAAATAGTATTGATAAATATCTATATAATTTAGGCATACCTTATACAATAGAAGTAGAAGTATCTGGCACTACTTTTACTTCAAATACTTCTTTTTTTTCTTGGTCAAAAAATGCATTTGAAATGGCTGTTCTTGATGTTGGTATTGATAATATAAATATTCAATGTGATCAAGTTACAATTAATGGACATTTACGATTACCAACGATATTATCTGAAGTAAATAACTCAAATGATACTATTGAAGCTCCAATAACTGGGGGGGTAATTGTTTCACATACAGGTGTTAATTATAACAGTTTGATATATTTGAATAATATCAGAATATATAAGCTATTACAACTTAATTATTTTAGTATGGATTTTAATAGTTCCACTAATGATTATTTTTGTAGCACAAGCATTTCAACACCTTTAATCGGTATAGAGGCTTTCGGAGATATTAGCGGAGGAAAGTTAAATTCAATAGGTATGGATATAACATGTAATAACCCTAGTTGTCTATGTTGTATTCCATTATTAATAGATCCCATAACACAAACAGGTTTATATTTGTATCATGTATTAGGTAGCCTAGAAAATCTTGCTGACAGCACAAAACCATTGGAAATAACATTTGGTGCAGGGGTAAAAATTATGGGTTCTCGTTTAGGAGCACTTGGTAGTTTTGACCTAGTGGGACGTTATGTAGATGGAACATCTATGAGCATGGATGGATATCTCGTTTTATTTGGTGCCGGTTATGGTGCAGGTTTTACTAAATGGAAACATCCTCAATTGGATATTCGAGGTGAAGTCAATTTTTTATCTGGTTTAGTTAATGCTTATACTGAATTAAGTATAACGAGAACAACTACTAATGATCTTAAATTGCGTGGGAATTTTGGAGCAAGTTTTGGTTGTCCATACCCGGCTGATGTTGATAAGACTTGGTTAAAATTAGTATTATCTTTATCTGGTTGTGCGGGGACGGTATTCGCTACTTCCGAAAACTTTTTAACAAATGACTATATTGCAGGTTATGCGAGAGTAAAGTTCCCCAGCATTCCAACACTTTATTACCTTTTAGAAGGAGATAGTACAGGACTTCAAGCAAGTTTTGGAAAAAACTTTAACATAATAACTTACTCAGAAGCCCAAGGTGCTCTTGGTGGTAACTTAAAAACAGCAATACAATCAAGTGTCTATTCCTTCGCCCTTGATTCATCAACAAATGCACTTATTATTGAAGCATCTGACAGTACAGGAAGCGCTATCCCCGAATATACAATATACTTAACCAATGGCGATTCAGTCAATGCTCAGAATGTAAATAATTTTAGCTATATCAGTTATTTTGTAGATTCTGCTAACAATTTTTCATTTTATTACATTAAAAATCCAAAAGTCGGGGATTATTACATCAATGTAATAAATGCAGATACTTTAAATATTTACAGAGCAAATAATCCGCCTTTTATCAAATTAGAAAATGTTACACAAAACACAGGAAATAAAGTCCTTCAAATAAGCTGGATAGATTCAGACCCTGATGGTAATGCAATAATCAGCTTAGGATATGATATGGATAATTACGGAGCTAATGGAGTGCTTTTTGTTGATACTTTAACAGAAGATACAACAATTGATGAATTTACATGGAATTATGTAGATATTAATACTGGCACATATTATATATACGCGATTATAGAAGATTCAATACATCAAACTTTTGTTTCGTATTGGAAAGAACCAATCACAATAGTACAAAACAATGGTCTTAATGCACCAACAGGTCTTGATACTGTTAAAACAACTGACACTTCTATTGTATTATCCTGGAATAATAGCAACCCATCTCCCATATCTTTTATATTATATTACTCCAATGATCCCAACTCTGTAAGCTATAATTCTCCTTCAATCGGAATAGGTGAAACAAACACCTTTGAGTTTACAAACTTTACACCCGGATTATATTACGAGTTTATGCTCACAGCAATGGATATAGCATTTAATGAAAGTTCGCCATCTAATATTTTACAACTTACATGGATAAGCGGTACTTTAAATAATGCACCTTACATACCGGTTCAGGAATTTCTTACAATTATCAATATTGATGTTGATTCAATTTATAATTATCAATTGATAGCAAGTGATCCTGATGGGTCTGCTTTAACATATACCATCACACAGGGGTCTCCTGTTAATATGTCTATCGATAGTAGTGGATTAATTACCTGGATACCTGCTGACACTCAAATTGCATATAATCAAATATATATTAAAGTATGTGATCCGTCAGGTCTATGTGATTCAGTATTCTACCAGGTATTGGTATTAAATAATAATATGGCACAGGCAAATGTAGGATTTAACAAAACACTATTTGTCGATTATGATGATGATGCTATGGTATTTGTTAACGATCCTGATTTTGCCGGTGATAACTTTGAAATTGATAGTATTATGGTGAGAGCATATTCAGAATCTGATTTTACCGGGATATTTCCTGTAATAGCTTACGAAACTACGTTTGATTCTAAAGAGTTCTTTACTGATTTTAAATTTACTTCATTAAACAGTAGTGGTGATTCACTTAAAGTATCAAAAGGAGATACAATTTGGGCAGAATATTATGACCCTTCTTTTGATACTGTAGTTAAAGAATATGCATATTTTACTTTATTTGAAGCGAGCTTTACATTTAACGATACGATATGTTCAGGAGATACAATGTGGTTTACCAATACTTCTACTGGTGATGCAATTATAACATACAGCTGGGATTTTGATAATGATGGAACGGGGGATGATCCAAATCAAAATCCATATCACGTGTTTAATGCGCCACATGGAACTGGCGTTGAAAGTTTTGATGTGACATTAACCATATTTGATAATGTTTGGGATACTACAAGCGCCACAATGACCATTCATGTAGTGAAACAAATAGATTTAGGACCTGATACTGGCTTTTGCACATCAATAGAATTAAGTATATCTTCACCTGCAAATGAATATTTATGGTCAACAGGCGACACCACACCAACTACTATTGTAGATTCAGCAGGCTCTCATTTTATTACTGCTACTGATTATTATAATTGTGTTTCTTCTGATACAATTAATATATACCATTATCCTATACCTGAAATAAATTTAGGAACAGATACAATAGCTTGCGATAACGTATTACTTGATTCTCAAATGCCTGATGCCTCTGTTTTGTGGTCTACGGGTGATACCACATCTGCTATCACAGTAATTTCTTCAGGTAATTATTGGGTAAGAATCATCAATAACTTCGATTGTATTAATTATGATACTATCAATGTTACAATAGCAAGCCCTGTAGTTGAGTTAGGCCCCAATGCATCTGTATGCTCAGGATCTGTATTGGATGCAGGTTCAGGAACCAATTATCAATATATTTGGTCAACCGGTGAAACAACACAAACAATTATACCAAATTCTACAGGAGTTTATTATGTAACAGTTACAGACGCTAATACGGGATGTTCTACTACCGATACTGTTAATATCACCATACTTGATAATCCTGTTGCCTGGTTTTCATATTCTGTAAATGCTTTTACCGTCAGTTTTCTAAATGGATCAATTAATAATTCTACATCTTTCTGGAGCTTTGGCGATGGATATACAAGCACTGCTGCAAATCCTGTTCATACCTATCAAACAAATGTAAAAACCTTCTATATAGTTCAGCTAATAGTAACCAATAATTGCAGCACTGATACATTGATTGATACTATTACGGTCTCACCAACCGGCATCTTTGAAAAAGTATGTGAAAATTGTTTATTACGCATTTATCCTAATCCTACTTATGATTATTTTACTATTGAATACTATACACCAGGTAAAAACGAAATAATTTTAAATGTCTATAACCCACTTGGCAAATTAATTCATAATGAAATATCAGCAAACATAACAGGTATACTTAAGAAAAAAATTGATTTAACCAATAATATGAGCGGAATTTATGTAATGTTCATTCTCGATCGTAATGAAAAAATTATTTGGAAAATAGTCAAAATGGATTAACTTCATTTTCTAACAATCTATTAGCTCGTTATGGTAAAAAATCAATACCTTACTTTGGTAGTTTTCTTATTGCTTTTATTATTTATGCAATCAAGCGTATATTCTCAGAATCAATTAACAATAATTCCAGTTGATTCTTCAGACGTAAGTTGCTATGGAGGTAGTGATGGTTTTTTAAAGCTAAAAGTGGATGGAGGAACGGATCCTTATTTTTATCAATGGAATCCTGATGGCAGCAGTGGCAGTAGTAGTAGTGGTGATACAATAACTGAATATTTTAATGCGGGAACATACACCATTACTGTAATTGATGCAGTTAATGATACTGTCTTTTATACAAAAATAATTAACCAACCTGATCAAATCATTTTATCGTTTGAAAAAGATGATGTTAAATGTTATGGTGGAAGTAACGATAGCGCTACTGTTAATGTTAGTGGAGGAGTAGGAGGATATATATATCAATGGATTACCAATCCTGTGCAAACAACTAAAACAGTTTATAATTTAACAAAAGGAACCTATTATGTCAAAGTAACAGATGATAACGGTTGTTTTGTAATAGATTCAGTTAGAATAAATGAGCCCGATTCACTAAGTCTGTTCCTTTCAAAAACCGATGTTATTTGTTATAATAATAGAAATGGGGTGATTATGTTAAATTGTTCTGGTGGGACAAAAGGCATTCAATGTGATTATTATTATTCAATAAATAACAGTTCATTAGCTTGTGTTTCTAATTTTCCCGGATTAGATACAGGACAATATATTATCAGTGCACAGGACGCTAATAATTGCATCACATCAGATTCAATCCGGATAAACCAACCTGCAAAACTGGAAGCTCAAATAGATTTATTTAAGTACGTTACCTGTCATGGCGGCAATGATGGATACATAAATTTAAAAGTTGCCGGTGGATTACCGCCCTATTCATACAATTGGAACAATGGTGATACTACAATTAAAACAGAAAACCTCAAAGTTGGTTTTTATGATGTACAAATAACTGATACCAATAATTGCTTACAGTACATATCAAAATATATAATTGAACCGGATACAATGTATATTGATTTAAACGACAAATATTACATGATTTACGGAGACAGTGTTGGGTTGAAATATGATTACAATATGGATAGTATTCCACTTTCTTTTGATTGGCTGCCGCCTACAGAATTAAGCTGTTATAACTGTCCTGTTCCGAATGCATCACCATTGGACAACAAATCTTATAAAGTCATAATTACTGATAAAAATGGCTGCACGGCATCAGACACTACAGAAATTATAGTCACTGAAGGCAAAAAAATATATATTCCAAATGCCTTTACACCTAATGGCGATGGCTTGAATGATGTATTTCTTGTGAGAACTTTACGGGTAAAAGATTTTAAGCTTCAAATTTATAACAGGTGGGGAGGTTTAGTATTTAAATCTAATAACCTAACAAAAGGATGGAATGGTAAAACAGGTAATAAAGAAAAAGAAGCAGAAATTGAAACATACATATATTCAGTATGGATAGAATTCTATGATGGTATTAAAAAGAGCGAAGCCGGTACAGTAACAGTAATTCGATAATATTTTATAAAAAATATGAAAAATTTTATTCATACATTTTTATTGATAATCTTTTTTAATTCTATCTCCCTGTCTTTATTAGCTCAGGATCCGGGTTTATCGCAATTTTATTCCAATCCTGTTTATCTTAATCCCGCCAATGCAGGAACAGGTAGTGATCCGCATTTATTTTATACAATACCAAAAACTAATCCACGTATAATAATGAATTCAAGAATCCGGTGGCCAAAGATTAAAGGTAATTTTAGCACTAATCTTATTTCGTATGATCAATATATGAAAATCATGGATGGCGGTTTGGGATTCATAGCTATGTATGACAGGTCAAGCCAATATGGTTTATCTGAAACATCACTCTCTGCAATGTATTCATACTTTTTACAGCTTAATAAAAATATTTATGTGAATGCAGGCTTTCAAACATCAATATACCAGAAACATTTAGACTGGCATAAATTTACGTTTGATGATATGATTGATGAAAGGTCTGGTTTTGTTAATCCAACTAATGAACTACCACCTGCTTCTTTAAATAAAATATATCCTGATTTTTCTACAGGTTTATTATTTCATATAAAAGCCCAAAAACCCGCTATAGATACTACAAAACCACTGATATTAGAAATATTCAAAAAATCCGCTATCGATATTTTAACATTTATAGGGGGTTACAATATAGGTATTGTTGTTCATCATATCACCAAGCCACAAAATGGTTTTTATGGAATTAGCAGATTACAAAGGAAATTTACTATACATACAAGTGGAAAAATACCAATACCGGGAAGATTTTTACTTAGAAAAGGAACAATTTCAGAAAGAAATATTTATCCGAATATTTTATATCAAAAACAGGGAGATTTTCAACTAATTAATTATGGATTTTATTTTAGATATGAAACTTTTATTGCGGGTCTATGGCATAGGTATGTTTTTACAAATTCTGATTCATTTGTTATATTAATAGGTTATCAGATATCAGGTTTCAAATTTTTATATAGTTATGATCATACTATTTCTAAATTAACAAATAATGCTACTACGGGTTCACATGAACTTTCAATAAGTTTAGGTTTACAAATTCATAGACAATTTGGAGAAAAGCCGCATATTCATGTTCAATGACAAACGATGCCATTGCTCAAAACGAATATATTTTAAAACATCATTTCTTAAAAACAATATGAGTATTAATTAATTGATCGCTAACTAATAAAGCGATGGCATCGTTTATACATAAATGAAAAACAATCTATTTACCCTGTTAGAAATAATAACGGATAAAACATTGGCATTAAATCCCCGCAGATTTATCTTGTGGAATTCACGAAGTGAGTATTCAACAGGGTTTCTAAAGGGGTTTACCCTAATAATCTCTGTTTTGGCTGCTTTACACTCCTTCGCCCAGAAACCACCAGCTATTGAATGGGATAAAACCTTTGGGGGAAGTAGTAATGACGTGGCAAATTCAATCATCCAAACCACCGATGGCGGGTATGCGGTGTGTGGTTATACAAGCTCAAAAGGTGCGGGAGACGAGGATTTTTGGGTGATCAGGCTCAACCAATACGGTGAAAAGCAATGGGACGTTACCTTTGGGGGAAGTGATTGGGACAGGGCAAATTCAATCATCCAAACCACCGATGGTGGGTATGCGGTGTGTGGTTTTACAAGATCAAAAGGTGCGGGAAGCCATGATTTTTGGGTGATCAGGCTCAACCAGTACGGTGAAAAGCAATGGGACGTTACCTTTGGGGGAAGTGAAAGTGACCAGGCGGAGTCAATCATCCAAACCACCGATGGCGGGTATGCGGTGTGTGGTTATACAAGCTCAAAAGATGCGGGAGGCGAGGATTTTTGGGTGATCAGGCTCAACCAATACGGTGAAAAGCAATGGGATGTTACCTTTGGGGGAAGTGAAATGAACGTACAGACAAATTTCCCTGTAACTTCAATCATCCAAACCACCAATGGCGGGTATGCGGTGTGTGGTACTACAGAATCAAAAGGTGCGGGAAGTAGTGATTTTTGGGTGATCAGGCTCAACCGGTACGGTGAAAAGCAGTGGGAAAAAACCTTTGGGGGAAGTTATAGTGACGGTGCAAATTCAATCATCCAAACCACCAATGGCGGGTATGCGGTGTGTGGTTCTACATCATCAAAAGGTGCAGGAAGAAGTGACTTTTGGGTGATCATGCTCAACAAATACGGTAAAAAGCAATGGGACGTTACCTTTGGGGGAAGTAAATGGGACAAAGCAACTTCAATCATCCAAACCACCGATGGCGGGTATGCGGTGTGTGGTTCTACAAGCTCAAAAGGTGCGGGAGGCGAGGATTTTTGTGTGCTCAGGCTCAACAAATACGGTGAAAAGCAATGGGACAAAACCTTTGGGGGAAGTAGTTGGGATGAGGCATATTCAATCATCCAAACCACCGATGGCGGGTATGCGGTGTGTGGTACTACAGAATCAAAAGGTGCGGGAAGAAGTGATTTTTGGGTGATAAAACTAAAATGAATTTTTTATAAAACACAAATTTAATTAATTGCTTGGTATACTGAGTCAAAAGTAACAAACGATGCCATTGCTCAAAGCTAATATATTTAATAACATTATTAAACTTTAAATTATGCATATACAAGTAATTCAAATTGGAAATTCAAAAGGTATCAGGCTGAATAAAACAGTGCTTGAGCGTTATAACATCAAGGATAAGCTTGAATTAATTCTTAAAAAAGGTTTTTTAGTTTTAAAACCACTAAAAAAACCAAGAGCAGGTTGGGGTGATGCTTTCAAAGAAATGCACAAAAATGGAGATGATGGATTGCTAATTGATGATGTATTTATTGACCAAATTAGAACAATTGACAAAGTTAGAATTTACAGAAAAGTAGCAACACTATCGGGCAATGAAGTGAAAAAAATTAAAAATATCATAAAAGAGACGTTTGTAGACTAAATTGGATTAAATTTGTTAATAAATTACATTTTTTGTAATTTTGATATTCAAGGTATATCAATAATTGTTAAAAAATAAATTCATCATGACATCAACCGAAACAGCGCCTAATAAGGTGAAAAGAAAAAGAAGTGTTAAAATTAATCCAGTGATTAAAAAAAGCACGCTCAATTGGGCAAGAAAAGTTGTAAAATCCTTCAATGATTCAAAGTCATCAAACAAAAAAATTGGGATGAAAAAGAGTTAAGTTATCGAAATTATCTTGCTTTAGTAGTAGCTTGGATAGAAGAAAATCCTACCTATTATCGATAACAGAACTTGATTTCATCAACAACCTCACCATCCACCCCAACCCCACCACCGGCAAATTCATAATAGAAATGCTTGTCCTGAACGAAGTGAAGGAACTCCAAATTAAATTATTGGATATAATTGGTCAGGTAATTTACCAGGTAAAGCTGAATAAATATGTTGAAGAATATCAAAAGGCGATCAATGTTGGAGCGCTTGCCAAAGGTACTTACAACCTGCAATTGGTAAGCGGTGAAGGGATAATTAACAAGAAGATAATAGTAGAATAATCCCGCTTTAAAACCTCCAATAGTTTTTGAAACTCCTGGAGGGTTGGGTTGGGAAAAAGCCACAAGACCTAACAGGTTTCAAAACCTTTTAGGTCTTTTTTTCAGTAATTCTTTGTAAATAAGGAAATATTTTAATAATATTGCAAACAAATTTGTAGCTGTAATATTAAAATAGTAAATAAAAAAATATTGTTATGAAAAGGTTAGTATTTGAAATTGATAAACAAAAAGATTTATCATTATTATTAGATCTTGCAGAAAAGCTTGGACTAAAAAAAACTTTTATTAGAGATGAAACAGAAATAAATGAAACAAAAAATGGTAAAAAACTTGCCAAATACTTTAGAATAATTGATAAAGGAGCAGATGTTTCATCTTATGGAAATCCTTCAAACTGGCAGAGAGATGTAAGAAAAGACCGAAAATTAAATTTTCCTTAAAAAATGAAACTTTTAGATAGCAATATTTTAATTTATTCAGCAGAGAAAAAATACAGTTTTCTAAGAAAGATTTTTAAGGAACAAAATATTTTCATTTCTGAAATAACAAAGTTGGAGGTGTTGGGTTATCATAAAATTACAGCAAAACAAAAAAAATATTTTGGTGCAGTATTTAATATTATTAATACTAAACATGTTTCTTCTAAAATTATTGAAGAAGCAATTGTATTAAGACAAAGTAAAAATCTTTCTGTTTGTGATTCTATTATTGCTGCAACTTCTAAAATAAATGATTATACAATATACACTAATAATACAAAAGACTTTGAACATATTCCCGAAATAAAATTGTTTAATCCATTAACAATGAATAACTATAAAGAAGAAATTTCATAGGGTAAAAATTTCAGAGGGTAAATAAATATAAAACGACTTAGATACAGAAATTTATTTATTCTTTTAAAAATCGTATTTATAATTATTATAATTACCCATAACATCTTCTATATGATATAATTCATGAGAATCAATGAATGTAAATGCAACATCATTTATTATTTGTAATTGTTTTCTTTGATTAGCATTAAGCTTTTGTATGCTGGGAAAATATTTCAAAGGTACAGTAATGATCCTTCCATCTTGCAAATAAACATCCATCTTCCCCTTTTTAGTAAATTTGATGGTATTGATTACTGGTTTTGTATCTATAATTCCTTCCATTATTTGAATTTTTTAAATTTTACTTTCAGGTCATTGTAAAAATTAGCTAATCCTTCATCAATAAATTCCTTTACATCTTCTTTTTCTAAAATTTTTATTATTTTGTTGAGCTCTTGTTCAGTAAAATCCCCTTTATGAATATCATCAACTTTTATTTCTGGCTCTAACCAAATTTTTGCAAACTTTACTCTTCCCTTTTTTTTGCTTAAAACGTGAACATGTTTTGGTTCAGATTTCCCACGAACTTTACGTTTATCTGCAGAAAAGATACCATATACAAATTTACCATATTCAACAATCTTCGGCATTTGCAAATGTACAAAAATAAAGAAAAAATTTAATGAATTTAAACTTTATTAATTGATCGTTAACTGAACATTAATACAGCTAAGTAATGCTCAAGGCTGCTGGTTTTAATAACCGGCAGCCTTTTTTATTTTGATACTTGTTATTAATTTTGCACGGTGAGAATTTTTATAGTATTAAATTTGTTAATAAATTACATTCTTTGTAATTTTGATATTCAAGGTATATCAATAATTGTTAAAAAATAAATTCATCATGACATCAACCGAAACAGCGCCTAATAAGGTGAAAAGAAAAAGAAGTGTTAAAATTAATCCAGTGATTAAAAAAAGCACGCTCAATTGGGCAAGAAAAGTTGTAAAATCCTTCAATGATTCAAAGTCATCAAATAAGAAATAGCCTATGGCTTTTAATGATAATGTATTTTAAAATTGCCCCTTTGATGATGACTATAAAACATCATAATAAAGAACCAAGAAAAGCTGTTTTGGCAATCAGAGATTGGTTGGATAGTAAATCAAGGTTCAGACTTCACCGCATAATCGTCACAGTCCCCGTAAAAGTATCATCCTCCCCATTATTTAATTTTATAATATAATAATAAGCCGCAACTGGCATAGGTTTACTATTAAACTTACCACCCCAGGGCAGATCATAGCCATTGGAGCTAAAGATCAACGCTCCCCAGCGATTATAAATTTCAACCGTACAATCCGGATACAACACTTTGATTCGTTGATCGGTGGCAGTATTTCTAATGATCCATTCATCATGTAAACCATCATCATTGGGGGTGAAAACTGTGGGTATGTTCAGACACGAATCCGAATCTATGATTATAATTTTCACTGTGTCATAAACAGCACAGTTATATGTAATATCTGTTACAGAAACAATATAGGTGCCGGAAGCGAGTCCGGAAATATTTTGTGAAGAATCACCGGTTGACCAACCATAAAAATAGCTGCCACTGCCTCCTGCCGTTATCACATTTGCTGCACCGTCATCTATTCCGGTACAACTGGCATGTGTAAAGTTTATGCTGGCGCTTAATGTTATGGTTGCAATCACCACCGTATCACTTGAAGTACAACCTGCTGAATTGGTAACATCTACCCGGAAAGTGTCTGAGGTAGTGACTGTAAGGGCCTGTATAGTATCCCCGGTGCTCCATAAATAAGTACTGCCAGGATTGCCCGCATCTAATTGCATACTACCGCATACTGTTGTATCAAACCCCAGATTTACAATTGGTGGTGAATTTAATTGAACATTAATTGTATCTAAATTATAACATCCGGTCAGCGAATCGGTTATTTTTACCCAGTAATCGTTAGAGTTATTTACTATTATAGTTTGTATGGTGTCTCCGGTGCTCCAAAGATAAACGTAACCAGAAGGGGCTGTTAATGTAAAGGTATCTCCTGTACAAACCGTAGAATCCGGTCCAAGATTAAATGCCGGTATTGGATTTACGGTTACTACAATACTACCACTGGCGGTACAACCATTCGAATCAGTTACAGCTACAGAATAAGCAGTTGTCTGATCCGGGCTTGCAATAGGATTGAAGATTGTTGAATCACTTAAACCTGTACCGGGATTCCATAGATAGGATACTCCGCCACTTGCCTGTAACATTACGCTGCCTCCCTTACAAAATGTCGTATCAGCGCTCAGACTAACAGATGGAAGTGGGTTTACATCTACCGCTATTGTATCACTGGCAGTACATCCAAAATTATTAGTGACCGTGAGGATGAAAATCCCCGTTGTGTCGGTAGTGATGGTAGAGTCAATGAGCCCGTTGTTCCAGGAGTAACCGCTAAAACCAAAATTACTAATATTTAAAGCTGCACTATCACCCTGGCAAACAGCAATGTCTGCACCTAAATTAATAACAGGTAAAGAGACAAATACCTGCACAAAATCGCTATTGGCACATCCGATCGCATCTGTAACCGTCAGGCTGAATAGTCCGGCAGTATCGGTGGCGATGGTAGAGTCTGTCATGCCATTGTTCCAGAGATATGTTGCATACCCGAAGTTAGAAGTATTTAACAGGATTGTGTCTCCCTGGCAGATTGTAGTATCAGCGCCAAGATTGATTGCAGGAGCAAGATTCACAACAACTGCCATGGTATCAGTTGCTGTACATCCAACTATATCGGTAACGGTTAGTATGAAAACACCCGATGTGTCAGTCTTGAAGGTAGAGTCAGTGAGCCCGTTGTTCCATAAATAAGAAAGGTATCCAAAATTATTAGTATTCAAATCTACTTTGGCGCCCTGGCAAACGGAAGTGTCAGAGCCTAAATTAACAACGGGTAAAGATTTAAAGACTTGGTATGTATCGCTATCAATACAACCAATGCTATCGGTTACGGTCAGAATGAATACCCCGATAGTATCTGTGAAAATGGTAGAGTCCGTTTGGCCATTATTCCAGGAATAACTGACAAATCCAAAATTGCCGGTATTTAAAGCCACTGTATCTCCCTGACAAATAGTAGTGTCAGCGCCTAAATTAATATCAGTTTGAAATACTTCAATCGTATCAGTACTAACACATCCGGTAGTATCAGCTACCGTTAGACTGAACACCCCGGCAGTATCAGTGAAAATGGTAGAGTCTGTGATGCCGTTATTCCATAAATAGCTTACAAATCCAAAATTACTTGTATTCAACGCTATGGTATCGCCCTTGCAAATGCCAGTATCCGGTCCCAGTTTTACTAATGGATCGGGCTCTGTAATTGTAATGAGAAAGGGAATTGTATCCGGGTAACACAAATGTACTTCAAGCCATACTTCCTGCCATTCTGTTTGGCTGGGTGGCGCAGTTTTGGTGCCATGGATCTCTATATCTGTGAAGTCTGACCATAACCAGGTTCTTTCTGCTGTAATATCAAAGTGGTGTTCTTCACTCACGCCTTGGGGGGCTGCAAAATTGTGTGAAGTACCATGATCCGCCAAACTTTTCATCCAGTGTATGTCAAGAGGCGTACCAGTACCCGTACCGGATATCTGAACATTTAACCATACAGAACATATGACGCCAATACTGTCTACCGGGACTGTTCTCCTGACCACCAGATCCTGTGTTACATTAATAGAAACCGAAGTGATCAAGTCATTATCGTAGGCGTTTTGAGGATCAGTAGCCGTATTTGGCTCGTAGCTTCCAATCGTATCGGGCCTTATGATCACTGTCGGAATATTGGTTGCCAGGCAACCAATAGAATCCTTGACTTTTACTGAATAGGCTCCTGCACACAAGCTGTCTGCAATTGAATCAGTTTCCCCGGCAAGTGTGTCGAGAGCGCTGTCAAACCATTGATAGAGATAAGGAGGAATACCTCCGCTTGGAATTGCTGTACCTGTTCCATCACATGAACCATTACAAGTCACATCACTATGTGTTACCAAAGCTAAAGGTGCAGTTACCGTTATATAGGATGTGTCTATACAGGCATTGGAATCGGTTACGATAACGCTGTAAACGCCTGCACATAAGTTATTTGCTATAGAATCAGTCGTTGCTAATGAATCATCCCACAAATAGGTATAAGGTTCTTTACCGCCTACCGGTGTTGCAATAGCTATACCATCACAAAAACCTTCACATGATAGCGAAATTTGTATTGTTAAAATAACGGGTTCTATAATGTACACGGTGTCTATAGCTATACACCCATTCGAATCAGTAACAGTGACACTGTAGGTACCGGCAGCTAAGCTATCTGCGGTAGAATCGATCTGAGCAAGCGGATCATCCCACAACCAGGTGTAGGGGATGGTTCCGCCTGTAGTAGTAACCGTAGCCGAGCCATTGGAATCTCCATTGCACAAGACATTTGTAGAATCAGCGATGATAGCTGATAATGCAGTTGGCTGGGTTACTGTAACTGTAGCTGAATCTGTACACCCGTTAACATCATTCACAACGACCTGGTAAGTTCCGTCAGGCAATCCGGTTGCAGTTGGAGTTGTTTGGGATCCGGGGTCATCCCATAAATAGAAGTAAGGGATGGTGCCTCCGGCAGGAGTAGCAGTAGCAGAGGCAGTGGAATCGCCATTACAAAGAACATTTGTAGAACCTGTTATAGCTACCGATAACACGGCCGGATCAATAATAGTAACGGTAGCTGAATCTTTACAAGAATTAGTATCAGTAACAATGACTTTAAAAGTATCAGGGGGCAGGTTAATAGCAGACGAATCAGTTTGTACCAGGAGATCATCCCACAAATAGGTGTAAGGTGATGTACCTCCGAAAGGAGTTACAGTAGCCGTACCGTTGGAATCTCCGTTACAAGATGTATTAGAAGAGTCGGTAATAGTTGCTATTAATAGTAGCGCTTGGCTTATGAAAATAGTGACTAATCCCTTGCAGGTATCAGAATCGGTAACAGTTACTGTATATATTCCCGTTGGCAAACTGTCGGCAATGGAGTCGGTTTGTCCGCCAGCTGGCGGATCATCCCACAAATAGGTATAGGGAGGAGTACCCCCGGTATGTGTTACAGTAGCTGAACCGGAAGAATCACCGAAACAGGCAACAGGGGTGAAGGACGTGATGGTGGCTATAGGACCGGGATTATTATTGATATTTACAGCTATGGCAGCTATACAGCCGTTGGAATCTATTACTATAAGCGAATACCTACCTGCCTTTAAGCTATCAGCTGTAGAATCGGTTTGAGCAAGCGGATCATCCCACAAATATGTAAAAGGCGGGGTTCCTCCTAATGGCGTTCCTGTTGCTGTTCCATTACTATCACCACATACAGCAAAAGTAGTATCAGTGATTTCGATAGTTAAGGTAAGTGGTGGTTGAGTAATAGTTACTGCAGTCGTTTCAGAACACCCGTTTGAGTCTCTAACAATAATTGAATAAGCGCCCTCAGCAAGGCTATCAAAAGTACCGCTTGCCTGGAATGTTGCTCCTGTATCTATGCTAAATAGAAGTGGAGAAGTTCCCCCTGTAGCAGAACTATAGATAACTCCGTCCGATATGCCAAAGCAGCTTACATTTTTTGTTGAATCGATTATAATTACAAGTAAAGGAGGTTCGGTAATGATAACCGTAACTGAATCTACACAGCCTGAATCATCTGTTACTGTAACTGTATAAGTTCCTGCGACCAGCCCGGTTGCAAATGAATCTGTTTGCACAGGTGTAGTATTCCATGAATAGCTATAGGGTGGCGTCCCTGTAGTATCCATAGTAACCACTGCCGAACCTGTGCTGTCACCAAAACAACCTTCATCAGTGGAACTAACAGATTGAATTCCACAGATTTGGGCATGAGCCAATCCACTTAATAATAACGGAATTATGAATAGTAATTTTTTCAAAGTATGCTTCGTAATTCGTAGGACTACATATATGTAGCAACAATTTAATTACGCAATATTGTAATCATAAAATATATTATTTCATTGTTCAATTGTTAAGATGGTTATATGGCTTTATGGCAACTAAATTGCCAGCAATTAAGCAGCGAGTTTAAACCTATGAGATTAGTAACTCCTTCAGCTAATCACAAACCATTTAACCATATAGCCATATAACCATTTGTTGATTAATAACGAAAGAATCTATTTATTACAAATTAATGTTGCAAAACTAAATTGTTGCTACATATATCTCGGATATTTCCACTGAGATCTTGATTGTTCAATATTAAATCCTACTATAATTTCGTGCGAGCCACCACTATATTTTTGTATATTGCTTAATACAATATCATAGGCATAACCCAGATAGAACTGCTTATATTTCACACCCAGCATCACAACTACAGCATCTTTGTGCCTGTAAGATATTCCCAATGAATAATCTTCCTTATAAAAGACTTTTGTATTAACATCTACCTGGAAAGGAGACGTTTCAGTACCTTTCAGCAAAAATGAGGGCTCTATTGTAAAATCATCATTCACCCAAAAGTCATAACCTGCAAAAAGAAAGTAATGGCGTACTTCACGCAGGCTATCACTTTTGGAATTTAACTTGCTTTGAACAAGCTGTACTGCAGACAAACCTGCATAATAATCCTCACCGGAATAATATACTCCGAATGACATATCCGGTACAACTGTTTTATTTATTCCTTTATCTATCGTAGGATCAGCGAACCCGTCCGGATCAGCTTTCAATTCTTCTTTCTTTAAAGAATACCCGGATAAAGCCGCTGATAAACCAAATGAAAGCTTGGAATTCAGATTTTTAAAAGGGATATGATATGCTCCGGAAAATTGAATAGCGCTATGTCTTATTGGGCCTGTAATATCATGAAAAATAAATCCACCCAAGCCTACACCTTTTCCCAGTAACCCATGGAAACTGAGCGTTTGAGTTTGCGGAGCACCATCAAATCCAACCCATTGATTCCTGAGGCTTATTCTTATAGGGGAATATTCCTCAATACTACCGGCAATAGCAGGATTTAGTAAAAAATCGTTCAGAATGTACTGGCTGTATACCGGCAACTGCTGCCCGAAGCAATTGGCAGTAGGCAGTAGGCAGTAGGAAACAAAAATAAATCTGATAATTATCAAAGAATTTTTCACCATATTACAATTCAATATTAAATTTTTGGTAGTTTAACTGGCTTCCGGGTATTCGGTAAGTGTATGTTGCGTATCCCGCAGGGTATGCAATATACACAATGTTGGCAATAGTTATTTTATTTTAATTTCGGTTGTCTTCTTTGTATTTAGGTCAAGTATAATAAGTTCCGCATTTCTAGAATATTGTCTATTTTCAATCCTTAATATTGAGAATATCAATTTATCATTTGAGTTAAAAAATCGAGAGAAAATAGCCATAGCTTGATTGTCTTTCCCAAAAGTTGACCAAGCTTCTTCACATTCCTTACTTTCCAAATTTAAAGTATAAAGTTGATATGGGGCGGTAAATGAGATGCTTTTAAAGTCTTTTGAATAAACAGGGTTACTGTAAAACGAATTACCTATCTGTGGTCTTGGATTATTTACTGCCTCAATTTTTTGAATTAAAGAAGTATCAGAAAGAGACATTAAATAAATTCCATCAAATCCTTTTTCAGTCAATTTACAAAGAACAGAATCTCCAGTCTGACTTATAGAAATAGAAGATAAAGCGTAAGCACTAAAGTTGGTTAATTTCTTTTTTTCAGTTCCATCGATATTAATTGAGAATATATCTAAATCGTGAGGTGCTTTACGTGCAATTGGAGAATAACTACCTAAGTATTCAGCACCACAAAAGAGAATTTTATCGCCAGTTGGATTAAAAAGAGCTTCTGTAATATAAGTGCCCCCGTTACTTACTTTAGAGATCTCTTTACTGATTAAATCAATTAGATAAATATCACTTTCTTGTTTTTCTAAAGATTTTGATAAAAACATGATTTTATCGCCTTTGGGTGAATAAACTGGTCTTGAATGATATTCTCCTTTATTATCAGTCAATTGCAAAAGTGTTTTGTCTTCTAAAGAATATAGATATATAAACGAAGTTCCCTCATTTGAGATAGATATAGCGATATTTTTTCCATCTGGAGATACGTCAAAAATTGGGGAAATATCCCCTTTAATTTTACTTCCAAATGCGAAAAACTGCATTGAAAGTATCAGTCCTAATATTAAAAGTGTTTTCATTTTTTTTGTTTTTAATTATTGCCAATGGTTTCTGTATACAAATGTTACTTCATTTTCCAATCTTAAAACCTATTTGCTTTCTCGGTTTAGATTTTTCAATGATTAATTTGTTCAATACTTCAAACACTTCCTTAAATTGTCCATCGTATCTTATTTCCAATTCTCTGATTTTTAGAAATAGCTCTTTGTTTGTTAAGGCAAATTCACGTATCTTTCCGAACGTTCTCATTATTGCAATGTTAACTTTTATAGCTTGTTCACTGTTTAATACAGACGAAAGCATTGCTACACCATATTCGGTAAAAACATAAGGCAGTTTTCGTGTACCACCCCATCTTGATGTTCCAAATTGGAACTTCAAGTTTTCGAATTCTTCATTAGAAAGTTGAAACATAAAATCATCTGGGAATCTATTTATATTTCTTTTTACCGCTTTGTTTAAATTTTTGGTTTCCACACCATATAGCTCTGCTAAATCCCTGT
The DNA here is from genome assembly GCA_019456305.1 of Cytophagales bacterium. Taxonomy (NCBI): domain Bacteria; kingdom Pseudomonadati; phylum Bacteroidota; class Cytophagia; order Cytophagales; species Cytophagales bacterium. The sequence continues at coordinate 34,120 of VRUD01000019.1, forward strand.
CAAGCATCACTTTTATTCTTCTGATCTCATAAATCAAGTCAACATACAGGACGCTTTTATCTAATTTTTTTGTTACTTTCATTTTCTAACAGAAATCTTCCTTTAGAAATAAACAATTTCTTAACCACTATCTGGTCATCACTTGCAAAATAAGATTCAGGATTTGTTGATGAGTTAATTATCCATTTATATGTTGGATGTTGGTAAACACCTATTTCAATTTTTTCTGATCCACTGAGCTCTATTACCATCGTAAATACTTTGTTACTTAAATTTGTTTTAGATACATCATCGGCAAATTTATCGGAATATATATTCCGCAAGCTGTTGAGGAAGTTTTTAACTTTAGTGGAATCAGCGAGTGCACCATTAACAGACCACAGCCCCCCTAAGTCCCTCCCGAGTACTCGGGAGGATTTTGTCACCCCCTTCTTCATCAATGTTTTAGCAAGAGTAAAGGAGCTGTCTGCAGGATAAGCCCATGTAATAGCAGTGATTGAATCAGGGGCTGATCTTACGATGGTTTGGTCTCTCCATCTGCTAAAATCTTTTTCAAACGATGGCCCCAAAAAAGCATCGGTGGTATAAACTTCATTCTCATCAGCTAAACGTACGTACGTATAAAAGTCTCTTTTGTTCTGAAACGAGAACTTGCCGATAATCAGATCAAGCGTCTTTTTATCTCCTTCAAAAACCTGCACTCGCGTACCGCTTGTATCAACCCGCAATTCATTGAATTTTGAAGGGTCATTAGCAGCTAACCGCCTGGTTTTAACCTGGATAAGCACATCAATAGCTCTTTTTACCTCACCATTATCGGCAGGCACATTTTTGCCTTCTTTGAGCCTGATATACCAACCAGCATTGTTTTTTATTAATACAATGTCTTTTCCAGGATATGATTTTGTTGTTACGATCATTTTAGAGATATTCATAGTATCAATAGATACCAATTCATCTCTATATGAACTACTTCGTTCTTTTTTATCCCAAAATTCCAGTGCAAAATAAACTCCAAGCAGGATCACCAATATAACTGCCAGATGTAGAATCGAAAATTTTTTGAACATGTTTTAAAGTACGATTTAAGAATGACGAATTCGTGCTTCGTCATTCGTACTTCGTCATTTTTAATAATTTCCCTGAATCCAGTTCTGCTGCTTGCGTACACGCCTTTGATACCTCAATAGTCCGTAGATAAGTATCAAAAGTATGGGCGCCAGCACATTTCCATATTTATACAGTGTCTTCTTGCTATCTTCTATTGCTTCAAGCGGCCTTGATGTAATGCCTTTGGTTCTTAACTCAATCAACCCTGTATCGTCTGAAAGCCAGTCAATAGAGTTCACTGTAAAGTTCACATTATCAGGATGAACTTGCTGCTGTTGCCGTCCTTCACCATTTACAGCAAAACTGCCGTTAGTGATCACCACCATTTTTGACTGAATGTTTCCAATAATTTTACCCTTTACCGCTACAGCTACCGTTAATGAAGAAAATGGAAAATCGCTTTCCTGCCAGTTTTTTCTTACATCTATATAGGCAGGAGGTATTACCTGTCCGGATTTTTCTGAAGTTTTAGCTAATGGGATTATACGGATATTTGTGTCGCCTGATGAATAACTTATAGAGCTCACAAAAGGCAGGAATAATGATTCTATTCCTTCAGTGATCAAATGGTCTGCAAAATTCCCTATTATGGGGAAATAAGGAAACTTGATTTGAACCGGCAGTGTGAAAGCTCCTAAATTTTGCATTGCTGTTACAGCGCCACAGTTAATATCGGTGAGAAAATCTTCTTCAATAGTGACACCTTTTTTACTTAACCAGTTTTCTAAACCGAGGGAATCCCCTTTTCGGAGCATGGTTGTATTGAGGTCTCCCTTTACCCTGCTTAATGCAATATACAGGCCTCCACCTGAACCGATGTACTTATCTAACTTATTGAGGTGATCAGGGGGAAAGGTGTCTGTTGGATTAATAATAGCGATCGCTTTATATTCGGTTGGAATATCCAGCGTGTCATTTATAGCGTAATCTTCAACATCATGCAGCACTAATAATTTTTCAACAACCTGCAAGGACGCATTTTTAGACGGCTCACCATGCCCCTGAAGGAATCCAATTTTGGGTTTTTGGAGAATAGACAGCTTTTTGATCGCTGTAGTTAAAGCATATTCCATGGCAAAGCCCGGTTGAATTACCGGAATAATTTCCTTCCTTTCCCCCATTTGTATCATAGCGCCCATATAGGCACGCATTTGTTCTACCTTATCACGTTTTGTAACGTTTACTATAATAGGCCCGATCCCTGCCTGTTGTGCTTGCATTTCTAACTCTTCATTTTCATTAGGATTGATAAACTCGTAAACGACCTTTCCTTTTGAAAGATGCTCATATTCTATCAACTGTTCCTGGAAGTCTTTTCTTGTTTGTGATAACTGGGTCGGAAGATCCTCAGAATAATAGGCTTTTACAGTAACAACATCATTGAGGCCTTGAAGAACATCTTTAGTAACCTTGCTCAGGGTATATCTTTTATCCGCAGTAAAATCCCAACGAAAGAATAATTTACTGGATATAAAATTTATTATAAAAATGATACCTATTATTATTGCAAGTTTTGTAAGTATTTCAGTTCTTTTCATTTTTTTATCTAATTTTATATTGATCTTTTTTTATTGCCTACTGCTTACTGCCTACTGTTCTTACCCCTGCCAATTACGTTTAGAAAGCATTGTTTGTGCTAAAATAAGCCCTAATGTGATAATGGATAAAAAGTAAATAAGGTCTCTTGAATCAACAACGCCTCTTTTAATTGAATCAAAATGGTTCCGGATACTTAAATAGTTGAGTACATCTCCACTAACACCGGTGAAATAATTTGCCAATATTTCAAATATTATATGAAATACCAGGCATATGATAAAAGTCACTAAAAAGGCAACAAATTGATTGTTGGATGCACTGCTTACAAAAACACCTATACTTATAAATGCAGCGCTTATTAATATTAAACCAAAATAACCTCCTAAAACAGCTCCATGATCTATTGGCCCCAATATACTTACAGTAATATAGTATGGAACAGATGCCAGTATAGCAATTACGATTAATATTAAGCAAGAAAGAAATTTTCCGAATACAATTTGCCAGTCAGTTACTGCTCTGGTTATAAGCAGTTCAATTGTTCCGGATTTATTTTCCTCTGCTATTGTTCGCATAGTAATTGCAGGAATGAATAAGACAAAAATCCAAAATGCAATAGAAAAAAAGACCTCCAAACTTGCCTGGTTGATAAGAAAAATAGTGCTTCCATATAACCATGTAAAAAAGCCGCTTAGACCCAAAAATACTATGATAATAGCATACGCTATTGGTGAATCGAAAAACGATGCCAATTCTCTTTTTGTGATTATCCAGATTGATTTCATGGAATACTAAATTATTATAAATTATTAAAATTCGAAACTCGAAATCCGAAATCCGAATTAAATTCAAAAAAAATCCAAAATTATAAATTCAAAAATTTTTAACCCCTTCAATCAATTTTATTTGTTTTCAACCTTACGAATTATTGATCCAAGTATATTCATCAATTCAAAAGCTTCCTGGATCAGCTCTTTTCTACCTCTTTCTGATTCTGTATCTTCTTTTGTATCTGCCAATCTTAACCAATATCTGCTTTCCTTAGCTTCTTTCCTACACACTTTTGTTCTATATAGATAATCTTTATCGCTAAATGATTCATTTGCTTCAATGTAATTTGCACCAATCGACCCCGATGCTTTTACAAGTTGCCTGATATCTTCAATATTTGCTATTGTTTTCGGTAACTTTTTAACAAATGCCCTTACTCTTTGAGCAAACTTTAATGTTCTATCTTCTAAATCATATATTTTAGGTTTATTTTTATTAGCAGAAAGTTTAGAATTTTGGTCATTCGAATTTAATTCGAGTTTCGAATTTCGAATTTCGAATTTCGAGTTTCGTCCCGAGTATTCGGGATCGAGTTTCGGTTTTCGAATTTCGAGTTTCGGTTTTCGAATTTCGAGTTTCGGATTTCGAATTTCGAATTTCGGTTTTCGAATTTCGAATTTCGAGTTTCGGTTTTCGAGTTTCGGATTTTTCTCCCATTATTACTGCAGATATAATTAAATTAATTAGTTAACTCCCTAAACACATCCTCCAACCTCGTTTCTGTACCTGTCATCTCAGTCAAATACCATTTATTTTTAACACACATCTCAAAGATAGCTTTACGAGACGACATATCAGGCTTGCTTTGAACGCTGTAAAAATCCTTTTTATCTTGGTTGGGTTGTACAGATTCTATACTTGCAAGGTTAAGCAGCGCTTTGGCCGCGTTTGCTTTTGCCGGTGTTTCTATTTGTACTGTCAGCACTTCCTTGCCCTTTGCCTGCTGACGCAGGATAGCTGCTGAACCATCAGCTACGATCCTACCCCGGTTTATGATCAGAATGCGGTCACAGGTAGCTTCTACTTCCGAGAGGATATGCGAGCTTAATACAACAGTTTTTTCTTTTCCAAGCTCTTTAATGAGATTTCTTATCTCAACGATCTGGTTTGGGTCAAGCCCTGAAGTAGGTTCGTCAAGTATGAGCACTTCCGGGTCGTGTATCATTGCCTGTGCCAAACCAACCCGCTGCCTGAAACCTTTGGATAACGCTCCGATCTTTTTATGAATTTCGGATGACAGGTCACAGATGTCAACCATCCGTTTAATTCTAGCCGGAATACTTGATCTATCAACCCCCTGTATTGCAGCTGCAAACCTCAGGTAGTCAATAATAGCCATGTCTAAGTATAGGGGATTGTTTTCCGGAAGATATCCGATCTTGCGTTTTATCTCTTCGGAATTTTTGGCTGTGGTATATCCATCAAGCCTGATCGTTCCATTAGTTGGCGCCATGTAGCAGGTGATCATGCGCATTGTTGTTGTTTTACCAGCAGCATTTGGCCCGAGAAAGCCTACAATTTCGCCTGTATTGATCTCAAAAGAAATATTATCTACGGCTTTTTGTAAACCGTAAGTTTTAGTCAGGTTCTCTACCTGTATAGACATGGTATTTATTGGTAATAATTTTCGAGCGCAAATTTGATACTTTCAATTGATATAGTCAAGGATTATACATATTTTTTAATGACTTTTATTAAATAACTCCAGGAACCTGTCAATTTCCTCATAACTATTGAAAATATGCGTTGAAATACGTATTGAATTAAGACCGGCCTCTGGTACTAATCTTATTCTGAAGTTATTTTTGCCAGCGAGTTTACCAAACGCATGATAATCCATGTTCTTCAATCGAAACCCCACAATACATCCCCTGGAAACATCTTCAGTTGACGTAAGCATTTCAATTTTATCTTCTAACTTCAATAAATTATCCTGTAAATATTTTGCTAAAGCCTTTCCGCGGGCTTCTACTTTTTTAATACCTATACCGTTCATAAAATTTACAGCTTCAACAACTCCCTGGTAAATAGCTGCATTCTGGGTTCCATAATCATAACGATGTGCCGTTGGAACATACCCTTCCAGGGTTTGTTCATGTTCCGACAATTCCCATCCTGAATCAGAATAAGCTCCTACTCCATATACTTGTAATACATCCAATAACGCTTTCTTTACATACAGAAACCCTGTTCCATTAGGTCCTAAAAGCCATTTATGCGTACAGGTTGCGTAAAAATCAACCCCCATGTCTTCTAAGTCCACTAAAGTGGAACCTGGCGCCTGGGCTCCATCAAAAAAGACAAATAAACCTTTATCATGGCCCAATTCAGCTATTTGTTTTACAGGCAACACCAAGCCGGTGGTGCAGGTTATGTGTGGAACAGCAATTACCCTTGTTTTATTGCCGATCAGGTCATTAATAAGATCCAGATTCTCATCGGCAGTCATCGCTGGAGTAAACGTCTTCAGAATGATACCATGGAGCTTTGCCCTGTTAAGCCATGGCAATGCATTACCCACATGCTCATGGGTGGTCATAATCACCTCATCTCCTTTTTTTAGCGGCAATCCCCAGGCGACAAGGTTTATTCCTTCGGTAGTATTATGAGTAAGCGAGATCTCTTCCTTTGTAACATTGACAAATCCGGCCAGGCTTTCCCTGGCGTCATCAGTGCTATAATATTCACCCCAGGTTTCCATCCTGGTTGATACTTCCTTGACAGTTTCCAGAACGGAGTAAGGAGATGGACCAACAGTAGCAGTGTTAAAATAAATTCTTTTTTTAGTCAGTGGAAATTGGTTACGAACAAGCTTCCAAAATTCTTCTTCGCTTCCGGCTTGCGTTAATTTTTGCACTAAATCCTCTTTTCCGTTAGCTTTTAAGGGGAAATGGGGGGATATAAAACCAATAAATGCAGCGCTGCTTAAATAATGGATAAAATTTCTTCTTCTTAATAAGCTCCCTTGCTGATTTAAGTTGACGTTTTGAAATTTCATAATAACTTTTTTCATAATAAACTTTATGTATGTCAATACCAAACTTTTTTGTTATCCTGGTAGATATGTCTTCAAATCATCCAACCAAACATGCATGTTACAAAGTTACTGCATATCTTTATCTTCTCGCAAATTTTGGAATTTTTTCAAAAAAATGTTCGAGTTTCGAATTTCGAGTTTCGGATTTCGAGTTTCGGGTTTCGGAATATTTATTTATTGTAGAAAAAAACATAGGGATTAGTTGGAAAAGTGGTGAGAATGTATTAATTTTGGAGAATGAAAGATTCAGAAAAAATAATGAATTTACCAAAGCAGCTATTCTGGGATGTAGATTATGAAAAAATAGATTATGATAAGAAAAGAATATTCGTAATAGGCAGGGTATTGAATTTCGGTACGTTGGATGAAATAAGAGAAGTATTTAAGAGGTATGGGGTGGAAGAGGTAAAAAGGTGCATAGTGAAAGCAACAGGATTGACAGAAAGATCGGAGAATTTCTGGTCGAGAATTTTAGACATTCCAAAAGAGAATTTTAGATGTTATATACGGAAACAGTTGAACCCGGTGCAATGGAGCTATTAAAGGAGCTATGTTCAATGCGGGAAATTGAAAAGTTTGCATTAGTGGGGGGAACAAATCTTGCACTGCGATTCGGTCACAGGATATCGGAGGACATGGATTTTTTTTCGATAGAAAAATTTAATGAAAGAGAATTGGATTCAGTAATAAAAAAGAAGTTTTCAGATGTGAGAATAACAAATGAGGCCGATCAGACGAGGCAGTATTATATAAATGGAAGAAAAGCTGAGTTTATAAGATTTAATTATCCGTTGTTAAGTGGAGTAGAAAATGTTGGTGGGATAAGGATGTATTCTTTACAGGATACTATGGCTGCAAAGTTGAACGCAGTTGTTGGTAGAGGAAATAAGAAAGATTTTTATGATGTTTATGAGTTTTTGAAAACAAGATCGGTAAGGGAGATGGTAAGTTATTATGAAAAAAGATTTGATCAGCCAAATGCGGTTCCGTTGATAAAATCATTAACGTATTTTGAAGATGCAGAAAAAGGAGAAAATCCAAAAACATTAAATAATACAAAATGGGAAGAAGTTAAGAGAGTGATTGATAATAAGGTAAAGGATTATTTAATGGGGGTTGTTGAGATAAAACAGAAGAAAAAAAATAATTATTGAATTTACTGAACCGAAAACCGATAATCTATCATCCAATATTTAGAAAAGAGCCAATTTATTTATTCATAAGATATATTCGTCCGATCCCGATAATCTGCCCTGAAATAAAATGAAGTTGTGGTTTGATTTAAAAGAAAATCCTCATCTGCTTTATCCTCTCAAAATATTTTTCAAACACTTCAGGTGCGATCTGTTTCGTATGTAAACTATTTGAATAGTTAGATGCTAAGGTAGTCAGGCGAATTGTCCCCTATATCATCCCCTTAAAAACAAACCCTTTGTAAAACAATGCTTTACAAAGGGTTAATGTTTTATGTAGTAGCGGGGACAGGACTTGAACCTGCGACCTTTGGGTTATGAGCCCAACGAGCTACCAACTGCTCCACCCCGCGATATAATAGTGCGCAAATATAGGATAATTATTCTTACAAAACAACTATTTTTGTAAAATATTACCTAACTTGGATAAGGAAGAAACAATAAGTAATGTTTCTCACAAAGTCCAGCACATAAATTATGTGCTGGGCTTTGCGAGAAAAGAATTACCATTAACTTGTTGTCATTAATGACTATTTTAAGAGCCTAAAATCCATGCATAACAAACCTCACAAAGCCGGTTTTGTAAACATCATTGGCAAGCCCAATGTAGGCAAGTCCACCTTGATGAACAAGCTGGTCAATGAAAAAGTAGCCATTATTACCTCCAAAGCCCAGACCACGCGCCACAGGATCATGGGGATATTGAATGGTGAAGATTTTCAAATCGTTTATTCAGATACACCCGGCATCATTAAACCAAAGTATGAGTTGCACAGGTCTATGATGAGGTTTGTTAACAGATCTTTTGATGATGCTGATATTATTTTGTTTGTAACAGATATTTATGAAAATCCCTTGCAAATCCAACAAGAGGATAAAAAATTAGCAGCTAAATTAGAGCAGCTTAAAGTACCTCTTTTTTTACTGCTAAATAAAGTTGACCTTGCAAAAGAAGATGATGTATTGGAAAAAATAGGTCTTTGGAAGGATTCTGTAAATGCACGTGATGTCATACCAATCTCAGCGCTTCACGGTTTTAATACCGATAAAGTTTTTGAACTGATATTGGAAAACCTGCCTTCGCATCCTCCTTTTTACCCCAAAGATGAGATCACAGATAAGCCGGAACGTTTTTTTGCATCTGAAATTATCAGGGAGAAAATTTTTTTGAATTATAAAAAAGAAGTGCCTTACAGCAGTGAAGTGGTGATCACAGATTTTAAAGAAAAAAAAGATATAATATATATCAGGGCAGAAATATTTGTGGAAAGGAAAAGCCAAAAAGGGATACTCATCGGTAAGCAAGGCGCTGCCCTTAAAAAAGTTGGAATGGCTGCAAGAAAAGATATTGAATTATTTTTTGGAAAAAAAGTTTTTCTTGAACAATTTGTAAAAATAGAGCCGAACTGGAGGTCAAAAGTAGGGTTGTTGGGGAAATTTGGATATAAGTAAGCGCTTAAGGGCATCTCTAAAAACTACACCATACATTCCCCTCTATCAAGAGGGGCAAGGGGTGTGTTTTAAAAAATATGTAGTTTTTAGAGATGCCCATATATAATTTAATTTTTAAAAAAAAGTTTTAAAATAATTTGTTTTAAAAGAAAATGTTATATATTTGCAAGTTCAATGTTTTATTTAAATTCACTGTTGTCCGATTAATTTTATTAGTTTATAAATTTAATCGGACAACAGTGATAAAAATTAATAAAACAGATTAAAAATGGACTACATATCATTCACAGAAAAACTGAAATATTTAACTTGGTTAATTGAAAAAAGGAATACTGGTACTGCTAATGATTTGTCAGTGAAACTTGAAATTTCCATAAGAAGTGTGGAAAGAATGATTGAAACTTTGAGATTACAAGGTATGGAAATCAAATTCTGTCGGGTTCAAAGAAGATATATTTTAACAGATTTGTAAAAAAAACCTGCACAGCCAAAATTTGGCGGAGTTATGTGTTTACTTTGCACCGTCAAAATTTTTATTCAAAATTTTAACAACGAGAGAAGGACGATACCTCGATAAAATGTAGTCCATATTATTTAACTAAAATCTTTGTATTATGAAAATCACAAAATTATCAAAATCACAAGAACTTGATTTAGTAGCTGTTGTAGTAGGTTGTTGCTGTTGTTGCTGCTGTTGTAACTGCAATAGTAGCGCGGAGGCATTTGCAAACAAACCTCCTAAAGAAGGAAACTAAGCATTAGTTTGCCTAAATCATTTCATTTTAATCAGGAACTTTAGTTCATTTGATAATGAAGTTCCTGATTTTTTTATAATAACATTATGATAGAAAAATTCGACATATTTAAGGATAATGAAAACAACTGTTTTCAACTAAGAACAAAAACAAATTCATACGCCCTTGAATTTGATGATAAGGAGAAGGAAAATATTTTTTTAAAAATTGTTTCCTCTATTCAAAAGAAATCTGACCAGTCACTAAAACAACTAAAATCTAAGTTCGGTAAAAACAGTAATAGTTCAAAAGTGATGGACGTATTTCATACATTGAATGAATACGGGTTATTGCCTATAGGTATTTCTGTTGAAATAAATGAAAAGGGTGTTGCATCAGTAAAATCATCATATACTTCGGATAATAAAAATTTAGACCAAGTTATTTTAGCAGTAGTTGGAGATAGCGACTTGTCGAAAAACATATTAGAAAGTGCATCAATACTCTCTTTAAATAAAATTGTAAGGAAAAACTATCATGAATTAAATGATAGTGAATCTTGTGAACAATTAATAAATGAGAGTGATTTCTTAATTGTTGATGGTAACAATTGGAGTCCGTATCATTTAGAATTAATCAATGAATTATGCTTAAAGAATAACAAGCCGTGGCTTTATGTTGGTGGTTTAGAAGAAATCTTAATAAAAATAGGCCCTTTGTTTTACGGTAAGGAAACAGGATGTTACAATTGTCTTATAAGCAGGATAAAAAGCAATCATGGTCATCCTACCTTTTTAAATTCGTATGAAATATATTTAAAAAACAATAAAATAGCTTCAAAATCCGATGAATTACCTCATTCCGAGCTCTTTCACGGAATTGTTGCTAATATTGTTTTAACAGAAGTTGTTAAATTTTTTGAAGAATGGAGTTTGCCGGTTACATGGAGAACTTATATCAGTTTTAATGTAATTAATTATGAAATTACAAGACATGCTTTGTTGAAAAAGCCATTTTGTGAAATCTGCAAACCAAATTTAGAATACAATCCTGCTCCCTGGTTAGAAGCTATTACACTTAAATAGATTAATATGTCCGTAACTTCACTCAATAATGGTATAATGACCATTTCAAATGAAATAGGTATTTTATATCATATTGTTAAATTGCCAAGAATGAATTTAGACCCACTTATGATTAGTTATGGTGTATGGCCCGCTAATACTGCATTCCTCGGTGGTGAAAAATTTGGGGGCAGAAGCAGTGGTTGTGGTTATACTTGGGAAAATGCAATTTTAGGAACGATAGGAGAAACAGTAGAAAGGTACGCTCCCACATTCTACAATATAAACGAAAGCATATGTTCATCATACAAACAGTTAAACAAAAATGTTATACCCTTTGATGAATTTGCTTTATTTCATGATGAACAATACAATGAAGAAGAATTTCAGTTGCATAGATTTGATGAAAATGTTGAATTAAATTGGTTTCCAACTATTGACTTAACTAATGGAAAAGAAACCTGGTGTCCCGGTCAGTTCATTTATTTGCCTTTCAATCAAGACAAACAATGGATTACAGCTAACACATCAACAGGGCTCGCAGCACACACAAATTATTATAAAGCAATATTAATAGGATTGTATGAAGTGATAGAAAGAGATAGTTTTGTTATCACATGGATGCAAAATATTGTACCCGAAAAAATAAAAATCACTAAAGAAATCCGAGCATACATAGATCAGTATTACCCGCCTCATTATGAGTGGCATTTTTTTGATATTACATTCGACATTAAAGTTCCAACTATATTAGGGTTTTGTTTTGGGGAAGCAGAATATGGGAAATTTGTAGCAGTAGGTTCTTCAACAAGGAGTACATATGGTGATTCTTTAAAGAAAGTAATTATGGAAATTGGGCAAGCTGTGCCTTATTTTAGATATTTATTGGGAGAAAAAAGGAAATGGGAACCTTCGGATGATTATACAAAAATTATGAATTTTGAAGATCATTCTATTTTTTATTTTAAGAGGCAAGACCTATGGCATGTTTTCGATAAATGGATAAATGCTGAAGAAACGAAAGAAATAAAACTATTCGAAAAAAGAAACACAACCGACAAAGAAGAAATTAAACATATTTTAAGATTACTTAAAAAGGAAAATATTAATATACTATTTAAGGACTTAACAACACCTGATATAAGACAATTAGGATTTTACAGCATTAAAATTTTTGCTCCCCAGCTAATACAGTTAGGCGGTACATATCGTTTATATTTTTCAGGAGGAGAGAGGTTATACAAAGTTCCTGAAAAATTTGGTTACCAATGCAATAATTATGCTAATTTGAATAAATATCCCCATCCTTTCCCATAATATAATTAAATCAATATGAAATTAGAAAAGGTAAAAGAACAATATGAAAGCAAAGATAATTCAATGTATGGTAAGAAGAACATTGAAAACTCCATTGCTTTACTATATCACGAAAATTCAAAATTTACCAGATACACAATTAGGATGGATGGTGAGAAGATTGCTGCCTTTAACAATCCCTATGTTATTGAAAGATCAAGCCAACCCTTTAAGTCATATCCCGGTGCAGAAACCATTGATTTATCAATTTATAATGAGATAAACTCAAAGGTTAATTTTTTTGATTTAATAACTAAAAGAAGAAGTGTTCGGGATTACGATAAAAACTACAAATTATCTCTTTTTGAATTGTTTATTTTGCTCTATAATTCTTATGGAGTTAACTATAAAAGCAAAATTACAGGCCTTGATGTAGAAGGACATATTGGAATGCGTAATATTCCATCAGCAGGAGCTTTATACCCACTTGAAATTTATATAGTTACCTTTAACGCGCATATCCCCTCTGGTTTGTATCATTTTCAACCGGATAAAATTATCCTTGAAAAAATAAAAGAGGGAGAATTTATGAATGAATTAATAAATATAATCCAGGCAGAACCTTATGTAAATATGAGAAATTCCTCCGTACTTATAATAACAACTGGCGTTATTGAACGCTTGTTAATAAAATACGGTGAAAGAGGATATCGCTTCTTAATGCAGGAATCAGGTTTTGTAGGACAAATGATAAGCTTGCTTGCAGAGTCAATTGATTTAGGATCATGTATGGTAGGTGGATATAATGACGATAAGGTAAATGAGTTTTTAGGTATAGATGGAGTTTTTGAGACAGTCAACAATATATTAGTGATTGGAGCAAAAAAAAATGAATAAAAGTTTTTATAACTCATGAAAGACATAATTATTTCAAACATATCATATAAAGTCAATGATAAGGAGATTTTAAATAAAGTCAGTTTATCTGTAAATAAAGGAGAAGTTTTTGCATTAATAGGGCAAAATGGTTCAGGGAAATCTACATTAATAGATATTATTCTGAATGATATCAAACCTTCAGAAGGAAAAGTCAGTTTTTTTGAACAACCCAAATACTCATTTGATAAAATTGGAATAGTTTATGACCATTTACCTTTATTCCCTTTATTAAGAACAAAAGAAGTTGTTAAGTATTTTTGTACTATTCATAAACTCCATTATAATGATATTGCAACAAAATATTTTGAAATATTTGGCATTGTTAAAATACTTAAATCTCTTATTAGAGAATTATCGCAAGGAGAGAAAAAAAGACTTTCAATCATGTTATCTATTATTCACAACCCGATATTACTTGTTTTAGATGAACCCTTTGCTAATTTAGATCCGACTATTATAGAATCTATTTGGAAAGTTCTAAAAAGTAATAATAGAACTATTTTTTTTACAACTCATAATTGGAAAGAAGTAGAAGAATTGTCTGATAAAATAGGATTTCTATACTACGGTCGTATGTTGTCACAACCTAATTCACCATCTTTTTATATTAATAATCTACCTGCTCAAAAAAAAATAGCTATTAACTATTCGGAAAACATTGTGAAACAAATAGGTGAATTTAGATATTATGTCCATGATGAAATTATTAATATTTTTTTTCCAAATGGATCAAACTTAATGTCTAAAGTAAATCAAAATACAAATAATTTTTCCGTCAAAGATGTAGGGTTAAAAGATGCCTATTTGTTTGATATATATACCAATAACAATGCTTAAAATAATATTCCACTCCATATACTACCAACTGTTAATATTTTTAAGAGTAAAACAAGCAGTATTTTTCACTCTCGTTTTCCCTGCTTTTCTCTTTATTATATTTGGCAGTATTTGGGGAATTGATAATCCGGAATATGTTTTTTTTCTGTTGTCTGGAGTTATCGGAATGACAATTGCAAGTGATGGATTATTTGCAATTGGCCCAGTAGTGAAAGAATACTATGCAAATGGTTTAATTAAATATTTGCGGAAATTACCATTTAATATATTGCATCATTTTATTGGCTTAATCATAAGTAAAATAATTACTCTTATTTTTATAGTACTAGTACTTTGCATCGCTTCAAAAATTGTTTTTGATTATTCTGTATCAATATTTAATATAGCCAATTTCATTGTCGGGATTTTTATTGGCTTGTTTATGTTCGCTTTTATGGGATTAGCGATTTCTTTTTCAGGAATAAAATATGGTGGAGGAAAAGGAATAATTAATTTTTTTTATTTTATTGTCTTATTTACAAGTAATGCCTTTTACCCTGCTTATGCATTTAACGAAACAGTTGGAATAATAGGCAATACATTACCGCTTAATCCTATATTAAATTTACTAAGAGGTGAAGGTTTTGATATAACTATCGTTTTTTGGTTGATTATTCCTGTATTTATTTTTTATTACCTTTTTAATAAAGTACAAGTTAAAAGATGATAATAACAATTGCTGAAATATTATGTTTTGTTATTATACTGACGGCATTCCATGAACTTGGGCATATTATTTTTGCAAAAATTTTAGGACTGGATATACAAAAAGTAGGGTTTTCCCTGCGACCGTATCCGCATGTTTTTGTTTCAATAAAATGGCCGTATAAAAAAACGGAAAAATTAATCTATCTCTTTTCAGGTTCATTTATTACACTGTCATTATTCTTTATTTCTTTTGTTAATGATTTCTTTGAACATAAATTTTTATATTATGCTTTTGCAATTCAATTTATCATAGAAACCAATCCGTTTTACTCAGATTTTACTATTGCCGTTGTATCAAACAACATTGAGCGCCTTAAAAACAATAGAAATATAAATGCTGACTTTTATAAAAACCAATTTTTAAAATATCAATTCAGCTTTAAATGGTATATTCATTTTGTATTATGGACTTTATTAATAACATTACTTTTTAACCTCAAAAAACAAATAATATGATACGCTTATTTATTATTTCGCTGATAGTTATTTCTTGTAATGGAAATTCAACACAAATTGACAAATCGCAAATTATTAATTATCAAAAAGAATCCGCCTCAATTCAATCAGATTCACTGCTCGTTGGTATTCAAGATAAAATCCTTCAATCTTTTGTACAAAGCTTGATGTCAAAAAAAATTGAAGAAATGGAAAAATTAAGCAACGAATTAGAAAAGTTATTCAAGCAGAAAAATAAAAACCTTATTTTGTACTGGCGATCTTATTTACAGTTTTACAAATCAATTTACTATCTGAAAAGCAGTGAAAAAGAGAATGCCAAAAAAGAAATTGAAAGAGGAGTTGATTGGATGGAAGAAATGAAGAAAAAAAATTCAGAAGATTATGCACTATTGACGATGCTTAAAAGTTTTTCCATTCAGTTTAAATCAGGAATGAAAGCCGCCTTCATTTCAAAAGATGTGAAACAAAATGCTAAAACTGCTATTGCAATAGATTCTTTAAATCTCAGGGCTTACTATGTGTACGCTAGCAACGATTTTTATACACCAAAAAAATACGGTGGCGGAAAAGAGGCAGAAAAATACTTATTGAAAGCTATTTCTTTGCCAGATCAAAAAATAAAAAATATATATTTACCCTCATGGGGAAAAGAAGAGGCCTATGAAATGCTCATTAAACTCTATATCCGAAATAAAAAATTGGATTTGGCTAAAAAATATTTTAAAAAAGCTAACAAATTGTATCCTGATAATTATACAATTAATCAATTAGCCACCAAATTAATAGAATAAAACATTGAAATTCCGATACGTTGAAATATATTATATTCATTTTTCTCCTGTTAATTACAGCTTCTCACATATTTTCTCAAAATATTATCAAAGGAATAGTTATTGACAAGCAAAACAATTCTGTTTTTGCAGCCAATGTTTATCTTAAAAACCTTCCCGAAAAAGGTGTAGTAACTAATTTTGACGGAAGATTTGAGTTGATTATTCCATCTAAAAGCAATAAAGACACATTAATCGTATCATTTATCGGATACGAAACAAAAAAAATCCCTATATCCTTCATATCACATAATGAGGTCGTAAAAATTGTTTTATCAGAAAACAAACAAACTCTAATGGAAGTTATAATTACAGCACAAGACCCGATTTCCGAGCAATTCTCTGTTACTAAACTCGAAAAATTAGATGTCTATCTTAATCCTGTATCCAATGGAGACCCTTTAAAAGCAATTACTTCTTTGCCTGCATCTACAAATACAGAAGAATCTGCAAATCCTTCGCTTAGAGGAAGTTCGTCCGACAGAACAAGGGTGATTTTAAACGGTGTACCTGTGTATCGTCCTGTGCGAAACAGCCAAATAAATGGAATAGGAAATTTTAGCTTATTCAATACAGAAATTATACATAAGCAATATGTTTACGCAAGCAATCCACCATTAACTTATGGAAATACCAGCGCAGGTTTAGTAGAGATTGAAACTATTAAAGAGTTATATCATAATCAATTACAACTTTCAGCAGGTTTGGCAAATGCAGGTGTTTTTCTTTCCCAAAAAATAAAGAAAAAAACTTTTGTCCAAGTGTATGGAAATTATCAATTTTCTGACGGCTTCATATCTTTAAACAAAAAGAATTTCCCGAGATTAAATGATTTTAACACTAAAGATATTGGATTAAATTTCCATTCAAATATTAACAAAAAGACTTCAATAAACATATTTAGTTACCTTATAAATGAAGCTGTTAACGTAAATACAGAATTTTTTACTTACAAAGGACGAACGATAGCCGAAAAGAGACGAAATTTCAACATTATAAACTTCAAATACATTACAAAAAATGGTATTGCCAACCTCAATAATGGAACAAATTTCAGTAAAACGAATTTTATATTTGGAAATATAAATTCAGAAAATAATACCAAACAAGTTTATTCATCATTTGATTATAAATGGTTTATATTAGATAACACAACTCTACAAATGGGAATAAGTCATGATTATAGCAACAACAAGTTTAAAGACAGTATCCCATTTTATTACTATGCTTTATCACCTGAATCACCCAATTTCTATTCGGATACTACCATTTCAAACCAAAACTTAGAGAGCTATTATTACCTGACTTGGGATGTAAATGATAAACTTATTTTTTCGTCAGGAATGAGGGCGAATATCCCAATAGAAAAACAAAAATTTTATTTAAGCTCACAATTAGGTATCAAGTATAAAATCAATCAAAAACATTCTTTTTTGCTTAGTGGAGGTAAATATCATAATTACTCATCTCCGGCAGTTTTTTCAAAAAATTATAATTTGTTAAAAAGTTATCAGGCAGCATTAGATTATTCGTACACTCATAAGAACACATTGGTAAATGTTGCGGCTTTTTACAAAAATGAAAGTGGTGAGAAAATAAATAGCGAATTTATAACTATTGATAATACAGAAACCTTCGGAATAGAATTAAACTATGAACAATTTTTTAAGAAATATTTTAAATTTTCAATTGCAAACACATTCTTAGACCAAACCATTAAAATCAATAACAAGAAATACAATGGGGCAATAGATTTGAATTATTTTATCAAAACAACAATAAGTTACAACAATCCGAAAATTTTCAATCTTGCCCTAACTTACATTGTCCGTCCGGGAAAGTTTTATACCACGGTTCTCACTTCAACTTTTGATAATGGAACAAATTTTTATGAACCTGTATTTAGTGATGTAATAAATGGTAATCAATACAATAGTTACAACAACATAAGCATTAGCATAAGCCAGTATTACCAATTTAAAAAAACAGCATTAATCGGCTTTGCATCTATAAATAACATATTGAGTACTAAAAACCAGAGTGAAGTTTTATTCAGCAAAGATTATTCAAAACACACTTTTGATTATTATCAATTAAGAACAATATATTTTGGGGTAGTTTGGCAATTGAATTATTAATTCCATATCAAATGTATGTTGTCAAAGTCAAAGGTCAGATAAAGGATAATTGTAACGGTGGCTGTGATGGTGCAACTGACCTGACCGTTGCGGGTGGTACCTCTCCCTATACATTTACATGGTCAAACGGATTCGGGACAGAAGATATTACAGGATTGTGTCCTGATACGTTTGGTGTTACCGTGACCGATGGCAATGGATGTACAGCATCAGATACAGTGATCATCACCGAACCGGTTGCGCTCACGGCAGCCATTACCGGCACAAATTTAACTTGTAATGGCGCCTGTGATGGTGCGGCAGACCTGACTGTTGCAGGCGGCACACTTCCATATTCATACGATTGGTCCAGTGGGGAAACTACAGAGGATCTGGCAAATATATGTGCCGGAACCTACATTGTTGACGTTACCGATACCAATGGATGTACTATTTCTGATACCATAATAATAACACAGCCCTTCCCGCTTGCAACTACCATAGCCGGAACGGATCTAAGCTGTTACCTTGCTTGTGACGGAGCAACCGACCTGACGGTTTCAGGAGGTACACTTCCATATTTATACGATTGGTCCAATGGGGAAACTACAGAGGATCTGGCAAATATATGTGCCGGAACCTACATTGTTGATGTTACCGATAGTAATGGATGCACCATTTCAGACAGCATAATCATCAGTGAACCCCCTGTACTTGCTCCTTCAATAACAAGCACAGATGACAGTTGCAGCGGAGCATGTGTAGGTTCTGCTGACTTAACCATATCAGGAGGCGTGGCGCCCTATACATTTTTATGGTCAAATGGGCCTACTTCTGAAGACGTATCGGGCTTATGTGCAGGAGCTTACACAGTTGATATTACAGATGTCAACAACTGCGTGAGCTATGACACTGTAATTATCAGTGAACCTTCCGGACTTACTGCAGCTATAGCAGGAACGGACGTAAGCTGCTTTGGAGATTGCGATGGGGCAGCCGATCTAACGGTTACCGGGGGCACGCTGCCTTATACTTATTCGTGGTCTAATGGAGATACCATTAATGAAGACCTGTCAGGTTTATGTGCAGGTAATTATGATGTTACAGTAACTGATTCCAATGGATGTTCTATATTCTCAAGTGTTATGATCAGTGAACCTGCACTGCTTGCCACCGGCATAACCGCAGCCAACGTCTCTTGTTATTTAGCCTGTGATGGCGCTGCCGATCTCACTGTTGTTGGCGGAACCACACCTTATACATACAATTGGTCAAACGGGTCTACATCACAGGATATTACCGGCTTATGTCCTGATACTTTTGTTGTAACTGTTACCGATTCCAATTTGTGTACCATATTAGATACAGCGATCATTACAGAACCTGCAGCGCTAACAGCATCGATTATTGGAACGAATGTTAGTTGTAACGGAGCCTGTGACGGTGCAGCCGACCTGACAGTTGCGGGTGGTACCTCTCCCTATACATTTTTATGGTCAAACGGATTCGGGACAGAAGATATTACAGGATTGTGTCCTGATACGTTTGGTGTTACTGTGACCGATGGCAATGGATGTACAGCATCAGATACAGTGATCATCACCGAACCGGTTGCGCTCACGGCAGCCATTACCGGCACAAATTTAACTTGTAATGGCGCCTGTGATGGTGCGGCAGACCTGACTGTTGCAGGCGGCACACTTCCATATTCATACGATTGGTCCAGTGGGGAAACTACAGAGGATCTGGCAAATATATGTGCCGGAACCTACATTGTTGATGTTACCGATACCAATGGATGTACTATTTCTGATACCATAATAATAACACAGCCATTCCCGCTTGCAACTACCATAGCCGGAACGGATCTAAATTGTAATGGTATTTGTGAAGGAGCAGCAGATCTGACAGTTTCCGGTGGCACAATTCCATATTCATACTCCTGGTCAGGCAGTGAAACCACTGAAGATTTGGATAGTATGTGTGCAGGAACCTATATCGTTGATGTTACTGATACCAATGGTTGTACTATTACGGATACTATCATTATCGGTGAACCGTCATTGCTTACTTCTGCAATAATTGGTACAGATGATAGCTGTAGCGGAGCATGCGTAGGTACAGCAGACTTAACCGTATCAGGAGGAGTATTGCCCTATACATTCTCCTGGTCAAACAGCGCTACTTCAGAAGACTTGTCCAGCTTATGTGCAGGAACTTACACAGTTGATATTACAGATGTCAACAACTGTGTGATCTCTGACACTGTAATTATTAGTGAACCTTCCGGACTTACTGCAACAATAATTGGAACCAACGTAAGCTGTAATGGAGTATGTGATGGCGCTGTTGATGTAACCGTTACAGGTGGTACAACGCCCTACACCCATTCCTGGTCAAACACAGCCACTACTGAAGATATTTCCGTTTTATGTCCCGGCACTTATACTGATACGATCACCGATACAAATGGCTGTACCGTACTTGCCACCATTGCAATCACTGAGCCGGCAGCCCTTGCCACCGCCATAACCAATACCAATATCAGTTGTAATTTAGCCTGTGATGGCGCTGCAGATCTCACTGTAGCAGGCGGAACCACACCTTATACTTATGTCTGGTCAAATGGGCCTGTATCACAGGATATTATCGGGTTGTGTCCTGATACCTTTGTTGTAACCGTTACCGATTCCAATTTGTGCACCATATTAGATACAGCGATTATCACTGAACCTGTTGCACTTACTGCAAGTATAGTTGGAATTAATGTAAGCTGTAACGGAGCCTGTGACGGATCGGCTGATCTGACAGTTTCTGGCGGTACTCCTTCTTATACTTTTAACTGGTCAAATGGCCCTGGAATAGAAGATATTACAGGGTTGTGTGCTGATACGTTCTCTGTTATAGTTACTGATGCCAATAATTGTACAGCTTCAGATACAGTTATCATTACCGAACCTTTGGTACTTACAGCAACGATTTCAGATACAGATGCTACCTGTAACGGATGCTGTGATGGTTCTGTAGATGTAACGGTATCAGGAGGTACCCTCCCTTATTCACATTCCTGGTCAAATTTAGATATTACTGAAGATATTTCAGGATTATGCGCAGGTACTTATTGCGATACCATTACTGATCTCAATGGTTGTACAATAATTCCTTGTGTGCTTGTCGGTGAACCTAATGCGCTTGTTTCTACTATTGTTGGTACAGACCTGGTCTGTAACGGTATCTGCATTGGAGCAGCAGACCTAACCGTTTCAGGTGGTGTTTTGCCCTATACTTTCTCCTGGTCAAACAGTGAAACTACGGAAGATATATCCGGTTTATGTGCTGATACTTTTGTTGTAACAATTACTGATTCCAATGGAATTTCAATAACTGATAGTGTAATAATAAGTGAACCTCCTGCATTATCTACAACCATTACAGCAGCCAATGTCAGTTGTAATGGCATCTGTGACGGTGCAGTCGGTCTGACCGTTACCGGTGGCACCCCGGTATATACTTATAGCTGGTCAAACGGAGCGACCGTTGAAGATCCTGTAAACTTATGTGCAGATACCTTTAATGTAACCGTTACCGATGCCAATGACTGTACCATATCAGACAGTGTAATTATCACGGAACCTTTGACGTTCACAGCAGACATCGTTGGCACAAACGTCAACTGTAACGGAGCATGTGATGGAGCAGCCGACCTGACCGTTTCAGGAGGTACACTACCTTATACCTATTCGTGGAATACAACCCCTGTGCAAACAACCGAAGACGCAACAGCCCTTTGTGCCGGCATTTATGATGTAACTGTGACCGACTCTAACGGCTGTACAGTATCAGCTACAGTAACCATTACCGAACCTGTTGCGCTTTCAACACTCATAATCGGAACGAATATCGCCTGCAATCTCTCTTGTGACGGGCTGGCTGATCTGAATGTTATCGGAGGCACCACACCTTATTCCTATTCATGGTCAACCGGGGATTCTATCCAGGATATAGACAGCTTGTGTGCAGGAACATACAGTGTTGTTGTAACGGATTCCAACGACTGTACCATACCAGATAGTGTTACCATCATTGAACCTGCTGCATTATCACTTGACACGGGCAGCCAGGTTGCTACCTGTGGGTTTGCAAATGGTGTAGCTTATGTAAGCGTTTCCGGTGGTACAACTCCGTATAGCTATTTATGGCTGCCCGGCAGCGGAAATACCGATACAATTACCGGCTTAAGTCCTGATACTTTTATTGTTATTGTGACTGATTCGGTGGGCTGTGTTGATTCAGCTTCCATAGTGGTAGGTGATGCAGGAGCTCCAACCGTTACCATTACTAACAGTACAAATAATATATGCAATGGAGATAGTCTTGGTATTGCTATTGCTTCGGTATCAGGCGGTACGCCTCCTGTTACTTTCCAGTGGAACACAACTCCTGTACAAACCAATGATACTGCAACAGGCTTAACTACAGGAACCTATACAGTTACAGTTACTGATAGCAATGGCTGCATAGATTCTGCTTTGGTTACCATCAGCGAACCTGCGATACTTTTTGCTTCCATTACAGCAAGCAGCGCTGTAACTTGTAACGGAGACAGTAATGGTACGATTATAGTTTCGGTTTCAGGCGGCACCGCTCCTTATACTTATCTGTGGGATGATATCCTGGCACAGGACTCTTCAACAGCAACAGGATTGGCAGGCGGAACATATTGCGTTGTTGTAACTGATTCCAATGGCTGTACGGCTAACGATTGTGATTCCATTTTTGAGCCGGCTGTCCTTGCAACGACAATAGCAGGTACTGATGTCAAATGCAACGGTGCTTGTGATGGCATTGCAGACCTGACCGTTACCGGAGGCACATCGCCTTATTTTTACTCATGGTCAAATGGTTCCACAATCGAGGATCCAGCTAATTTGTGTGCAGATACACATATTGTGATCGTTACTGACGCTAATGGCTGTACTACGATTGATAGCATCTCAATCAGCGAACCGGATTCATTGGTATTGACAACCTCAACGATTGACGCCAATTGCGGGCAAGATGACGGGCAAGCTTCTGTCATCGTAACCGGAGGCACAGGCCCAGGCACTTATGCTTATTCCTGGAGCACCTCGCCCATACAAATAACAGATACTGCTTTCAGCCAGTTCAGTGGAAATTATACTGTTACCGTTACAGATAGTAATCTATGTACTGAGACAG
>VRUD01000020.1:0-49145 GCA_019456305.1 Cytophagales bacterium
ATTGAATTACTATTAAATTACTACGAGTGACAATATTGTTTAATTCAACAAAGCATAATAACCCTTATTTATGCAACTAAGTACTAGCGCATGGAGCATAGCGTAAAGAACGCTGCATTTTGTTCTCTCCTCTATGCACCATGCGCTATGCTCTCTGCACAATGCGCATTAAGCCATCTGATTTATTCTTGCTCTGATCATTTCCACAAGTCCTTTAGGGACAGGCTTACGTTCCAGCTTGTTTTTGAGCACTTTTTTTACTGCATTTTCAAGATGGTATTGCTTTAAGCATGGCATACATTTTTCAATATGCTTCGTAAAATATGCTTCTTCTTCTGGTGTAGCTTCACCGTCAATGATAAGCCCAAGCGTTTTAATGCACTCTTCACAATTCATACATTTTTGTGAACTACTTTGCTCTTTTTTAGATTTATCCATTATAAATTAATTCTGACATAATCCCATAGAAATAATATATTTTATGATTACAATATTGCGTAATTAAATTGTTGCTACTTATACCCCATTTTCTTTGCATATTTTTTCAATATTTCTTTAAGAATGTTCCTTGCTCTATGCAGCCGTGAACGAACTGTTCCGATAGGAATATCTAATATTTTAGCAATTTCATCATAAGTAAAACCCTCCAGGTCACACAAAATAATTACGGTTCTGAAATCAACATCTAATGAATTGAGGGCGTTGGTAATTTCATCACCAATCATATCCTGCACCGTTTCTATCCTCAGATCTACTACGATGTTTTTATCAAATACATCTCCCGCTTCTCTGTTATAATTTGCTTCTATTTCATTATAATCAATCTTATGAGGTTGCTTGATCTTTTTCCTGAATTCATTAATAAAACTGTTTTTTAATATCCTGAACAACCAAGCCCTGGCATTAGTTCCTGACTGATATGAATCAATAAAGCGGTATGCTTTATAATATGTTTCCTGTACAAGGTCTTTAGAATCATCCTCGTCTAATGTTAACCTGTATGCCAGATTATAGAGTGAATTTATTTGAGGCAGCAACTCTTTTTCAAAGAGCTTATCTTTTGATGCTTTATTACTATTTTTTACCTTAATGTGCATTTACCCGCTCCGTTAGATGTTTTAAGTTTGTAAAATACAGTGTTTTTTTGATAATAAGAATTAATATTACGTTCAAGGTTAATAATATTGTTCCAAAATTAAAGTTTATTTTTAAAAAAACATATAGAACATCTACAGTAAAAAAAGTTCTGAAGTGCAAAGTGGTTAGCATGTAGGAGCATTTAAACACTTTTTCCTCTTCACTTCAGCACTTAAAAATTATGATAATTAACAACAAATATACCCATTATCTGTTTTTAGTACTCTTTATTTCACTGCCCATTTCAAAAGGCCTTGCCTCAACGTGTGAAGTATTATTGATCTTTTTATCCCTACTCAGATTAAAAGATATAAATATTAAATATCTGATTAAGGAAAATAAACATGTAGTAAGTATTTGCTTGATTTTTCTTTGTTTTTTAGTTGGTTTACTTTACACGTCTGATCTGGTCAACGGCTTAATTGTTCTTAAACGTCATCATCGGCTCTTTGTTATTCCATTTATTGTCCTGCTCAATCCTGGCCTTATTGAAAAATATGGCAGACAATACATATTAGCTTTTATTCAGGGAACTGCCTTTGCCTGCCTTGTTACAATAATTTTTTACTTAATTCCTGAAGCTCAACTAATCAAATTAATTAATAATATACCACTATTGCAAGAATATCCATTAAATAAAGATAGAATATTATTTGGACTTTATTCACCTTTTATTGACAGGTTACAATTTAGTAATCTGATAGCTGTTGCTTCTATAAGCTCTTGTTATTTGTTTTTTGCGGAGCTTCCTCTGTGGAGTAAACAGACCCGCCTGCCAAAGCCTTGGCGCAGGCAGGCAAATAAAAAAAGAATCTATATTCTATTTCTATTTTTAACATTAATAATTACATCTTCATTATTAGGTGGCAGAGGCGGGCAGTTAGGATTGTTAGCAGGTTTAATGGTTTTTTTTATTTGCTTGTTTTACAACTATTTGCAACCAAAACTGATGAAGCGAATTGGCAAATTTTTTGCGTCTTCTTTGTTCATGCTAATAATTATTTTTTTTGCTGTATCAATCCCTTACTGTGCTTATAAATTTATACCTCCGGTCCATAAACGTTATAATCAATTATTCTGGGAGCTGGAAGTATCTAAAAACTTAAAAAAGGACGATGAAAGAATTCGTGACTTCACCAGTGTGCGAAGAATTGTATCGTGGAAAAATACCTGGCAGTTAATAAAACAAAATCCTGTGTTGGGTGTAGGTACAGGAGATTATATATATGAACTAAGTAAAATCTATGAAAAAGACCAGTATGATCTGCCTGTAAATTCCCACTCTCAATATTTGTATATTTGGGCCTCAATAGGTATTTGGGGATTGATAGTCTTTATTTTGGTTATCTTTTATTGGCTGTATTCTCTCAGGAATGCACAAATAATCTTTATATATGGATTGTCATTCTTATCTTTTTACCTGACAACTATGCTTTTTGACGCATCATTAATTAAACAGATTGATAGTATGACGTTCTCTTTATTCATGTCATTTATTGGTATATTAGGAAATAAGAAATGACTATACACAACGACTTAATTAAGTAACTAAATTCTTAAATCTTGACACTTTTTGGCAAAATATTTTTATACATTCTGAAACAAGTCCATCCCGAGTACTCGGGAGCAGTCCACAGTCGCCAATGTTGCTGACTGCCGACTGCCGATTGCCGACTGTTGACTGTTGATTAATAACTTGTTTGGTTCTGGCTACGCCAGCTTAGTCATTTATAACTATGAGCAACGAAGTTCTACCCATCGCAATGCCGGGAATCCATGAAAAATTTTTCCCTTATTTTTTAAAAATAATTGGAAAAGACCCGAAGGAGCTACAAGTCCTTGAAGTTGGAGCAGGGCATGGCGCATTTACAAAAAAATTATATGAACATGGTTTCAGCATTAGTGCCTGTGATTTGTTTCCGGAAATATTTATGTTTGATAAAGTAGCATGTAAAAAAGCTGATTTGACAAAAAAACTTCCTTATGAGAATGGATCATTTGATGTGATTATTGCTGTTGAAGTTATGGAGCACATTCTTGACCATGAAAGTTTCTTTCAGGAATGTAAACGAATATTAAGGCCCAATGGCAAATTAATTTTTTCAACTCCCAATATAATTTCATTAAAATCAAGGATCAGGTTTTTGCTCTCTGGTTTTTACTATAGTTTTAAACCCTTGGATTTGTATAATAATGATGGCCTTCAACATGTAGCATCATTAACCATAGATCAGTATAATTATATTGGCATTCGTAACGGTTTTGAAATATATTCTATAGACATTGACAAATTTCAATCAACCTCAAAATATTTAATGTTTTTTTACCCACTCATATATCTTTACTGTCGATTAAAGAAAATACAAATCCATAATAATACTAAATTGCTACTGGGCAGAGTACTTTTTATTACCTTTCAAAGAACATAACAAAGTAAGTTAATTAAAAATAAAATTAGTCTCGAGTACTCGGGATAAAGTAAAAATAATAAGTTAGTTACTGGGTACTGGGCACTGGGTACTGGGTGATGGTAGTGAATAATGTCAGAAAGAATTACCAACCTGCCTACCGAAAGCAAATAACCCAGAACCCAGTAACCAGAGCCTAGTAGCTGTTTATTAATAGCACAAATAATAGATTTGAATATAAATTTCATTTAAACATCGAAATTCCGATACAATAAAATAAGGTTTACTCCTTAACACCCACGATGAAAATTTTACACTTAAGCTCTGAAAGAACATGGCGGGGCGGAGAACAGCAAATCGCTTACCTTATTGAAGAGTTACAAAATAAAAATGTTCACTGTTTTGTTGCCTGCCGTAAAAATTCAGCATTTGAATCTTATTGTAAAAAACAATTAATTGACCACGTTTCTCTTCCATTTGCCAATGAATTTGACATAATCACTGCCTTGAGAATAAAAGAATTTTGCAAATATATAGGAATTGATCTGGTGCACCTCCATAGCAGCCATTCACACGCAATAGGAGTATGGTCTCACCTGTTAGGTAATAACCTCCCGATTATTTTAAGCAGAAGGGTGGATTTTCCGGTAAAAAATAATTTTCTATCACGTTTTAAGTACAATTATAATGGAATTAAAAAAATCGTTTGTGTGTCAGAAACAATTAAAGAAATAGTTGCTAAAGGTATAAAAGATCATTCAAAATGCGTAACTGTATATAGTGGTATTGACCCGAACAAGTTTAAAGGAAAAACAAACCGGAATATATTACGGGAAGAATACAAAATACCAGCCAATAATGCAATCATTGCAAATACATCGGCTATCGCGCCTCATAAAGATCACTTTACTTTCGTAAATACTGCTGAAGAATTGATCACGCAAAAGATAAAAGCCAAATTTTTTATCATTGGAGCCGGCCCTTCGTACAACGAAATTGCCAACTATATAGAACAAAAACAGCTTGAGCAACACATTTATATGACGGGCTTCAGGGATGATATTCCTGATATTTTTCCTGAAATAGATATTTTCTTAATGACCTCTAAAACCGAAGGGCTGGGTACAGCTATACTAGATGCTTTTGCCAATAAGATACCAGTTGTGGCTACACGTGCAGGTGGTATTCCGGAGATAGTGATCAATGAAAAAACAGGTCTGACGGCAGAGATAAAAGATCATGGATCATTAGCCCGGTGTGTAATTCGTCTTTTAAACGATGAGCGGTTAAGAGAACGGTTAACAGAGGATGCCTGCAACAGCTTGAAAGATTATACAAAAGAAAAAATGGCTGAAAAGACGCTGGAGATATATAGGGAAGTAATTAATTTATAATGTATAAATCAAATTCAGTGGAGAGCTTCTGGTTTTCTCAAATAGTTCTTTATTTAATTAATTCTTTTAATTTAAATACAATCCTTTTTAATATATTTTGATTTCCTGTCGTTAACCACGTAATCACATTATAAGTTATAAGTGATTTAGTAGTATAAAATTCTTTGAAATACATACCATTTCTTTTGTCAAGCCCAACTTTTTGATACAATGCAAAATTCCTTAATGGGGTTTTTAATTTTATATAATCATTTCGATTCTTTTTTATAAATGACATTACAAGCTGGGTACTACGCATCCAGGTGTCGTGAAGTAAAATATATCCTTTATTTTCTAATAACAAATCAGAATAATAAAAATCAATTAATATACCATCGAACTTATGATCCCCGTCAATAAATATAAATTTGAATAATTGTTTTTTTTCTAATAGCTCTGGCAAAATATTATGAGAGTAATCATTGCGAAAATCTAATAAATTTTGTAACCCTATCTTTTCAATGTTTTTAAGCCCTAAATATTGGTAATTAGCTTGAAAAGGATCAATAACTATGTGTTTACATTCTGAGGCAGCTATAATATTCGAAGCAGAACGAGCATAACCAAATCCTGTTTCAAGGGTTTTTTTTATATCATGTTCTTTTATAAAGTTATAGATATATTCAGCTTCCAATATTTTTATTGATGTTACCTTATCTTCTTCTGGTATCACTAATTTGTCATCAATCTCTTTTGGTGTCATTTGGATTTTGAAGTTTATCAATACCTATACCACTCTGCCTTATACGGCCCTTCAACCTTCACCCCGATATATTTAGCTTGTTCCGGGGTCAATGTTTCTAATTCAACTCCAACTTTCTCAAGGTGCAGTTGGGCGACTTTTTCGTCAAGATGCTTTGGCAGGGTGTAAACCTTGTTTTCGTATTTGCCTGTATTATTCCACAATTCAATTTGTGCCAGAGTCTGGTTGGTGAAAGAATTAGACATCACAAATGATGGATGCCCTGTGGCACAGCCCAAATTTATGAGACGCCCCTCAGCAAGCAGGATAATATCTTTGCCATCCACTGTATATTTATCAACCTGGGGTTTGATAGTTTCTTTGGTATGGTCATAATTGTCATTCAACCATGCCACATCAATTTCATTATCAAAATGACCTATATTGCAAACAATGGCCTTGTCTTTCATTATCTTAAAATGACGGCTGCCAATTATATCTTTATTACCTGTGGCTGTAACAACAATATCTGCTCGCTTCACAGCATCTTCCATTTTCTTCACTTCAAATCCTTCCATCGCTGCCTGCAATGCACAGATCGGGTCAATTTCCGTAACAATAACCCTGGCGCCGGCTGCTCTTAATGATTCTGCAGAACCTTTACCAACATCGCCATACCCGGCAACTACAGCCACTTTTCCTGCTATCATCAGGTCCGTAGCTCTCCTGATCCCGTCAACAAGTGATTCCCGGCAGCCATACTTATTATCAAATTTTGATTTTGTAACCGAGTCGTTCACATTGATTGCAGGTACCGGTAAAGTGTCTTTTTCCATTCTTTCATAAAGCCGGTGTACACCTGTAGTAGTTTCTTCGCTTATTCCTTTTGTACCTTGAGCTAATTCAGGATACTTATCAAGCACCATATTGGTTAGGTCACCGCCATCATCGAGGATCATATTTAAAGGCTTTCTATCCTCTCCGAAAAATAGCGTTTGCTCTATACACCAATCAAACTCCTCTTCAGTCATTCCTTTCCACGCATAAACAGCGATACCTGCTTTAGCTATTGCAGCAGCAGCATGATCCTGCGTTGAAAATATATTGCATGAAGACCAGGTGACTTCAGCGCCTAATTCAATTAAAGTTTCTATTAAAACAGCAGTCTGAATGGTCATGTGTAAACAACCTGCGATCCTGGCGCCTTTTAACGGCTTTTTAGGGCCATATTCTTTCCTGATTGCCATCAATCCTGGCATTTCGGCTTCAGCTAAATTGATCTCTTTTCTGCCCCATTCGGCAAGGGAGATATCTTTTACTTTATTTTTCACGTTTTTGTCAATTGTTGTGGTTTCCATAATATTATGATTTAAAGGTTTATAGTATAATTATTTTTAATGACTGTCCGCTTTTTTATACCAAAAACATTACTTGACCATGATTCCCGAGTACTCGGGATGGTTGCATGACGTGTTATTGATAATTTGATAAAAAAACGGATACTCATTTTATTTTTTTCAAAGACCCCATAATATTGACTGCAAAGGTAGAAAATATAGTTGTATAAAACAAACTATGAATCTAAAAAATACGGCACCTGCCAGGGATAAATGATCTGAATATTTTTATCTATGCACTTTACCATTAACCACAGAACCAAACAAAATCACTACGAATTCGGGTCTTATTCGTACTTTATTTTCATCCAATTAGGATATATTGAGTGATGTATAGGCGCTGCTTTTTTATATATTGCTTTGCGTAATTCCTCAATATTGATCTTTCCCAGGGCTGAAATAAATATTGTTGTCTTCCCGCTCTTAGCAAAATAAGTGGATTTAAGTTCTTTTGTAGAGACGTTGCATGTTGAAGATTCTCTGAAATCCCGATTTGTCGGGGCAACGTCTCTACAAAAGGATGACTTATCCTGCCCGTTTAACGAATAATTTGGATGG
This sequence comes from Cytophagales bacterium, assembly GCA_019456305.1. NCBI lineage: Bacteria > Pseudomonadati > Bacteroidota > Cytophagia > Cytophagales > Cytophagales bacterium. Next base: position 7,616 of record VRUD01000020.1, read on the forward strand.
TATAGATCTATTTTATTAAACACCAGTATGGTAGGTTTGTTTGCAGCGCCTATTTCTGCCAGTGTACTGTTTACAACATCAATATGTTCTTCAAAACAGGGATGGGCAACATCCACAACGTGCAATAACAGATCTGCTTCACACACCTCATCCAATGTTGACTTAAACGATTCTATCAGGCTATGGGGTAACTTTCTAATAAAACCAACAGTATCGGTCAGTAACAAAGGAATTTGGTTTTGAGGACTGGTGTCGTCCCTCGCCCCCCGTCTCTCATCCCTCGTCCCTCTTATAACTACCTTTCTGACTGTTGAATCCACAGTAGCAAACAGTTTGTTTTCGGCAAAAATATTTGAACCGGCCAGAAGATTCATCAAAGTAGATTTACCCGCATTGGTATATCCTACAAGTGCTACCCGAACCAACTTTCCCCTGGATTTACGCTGGGTTATCATCTGCCGGTCTATTTTTTCAAGATTCTTTTTAAGCAGTGATATTTTATTTCTCATAATTCTTCTGTCTGTTTCCAGTTCTTTTTCACCCGGACCTCGCAATCCAATACCCCCTTTTTGTCTTTCAAGATGTGTCCATAGCCCTTTTAAGCGCGGGAGCAAATACTCCATTTGTGCCAACTCTACCTGTGTTTTTGCCTGTGCGGTTTTAGCTCTAATAGCAAAGATATCTAATATTAAGGCAGTGCGGTCCAGGATCTTGCATTGAAGCTCTTTTTCAAGGTTTGTTTGCTGAGCAGGAGAGAGTTCCTCATCAAAAATAACCATATCAACATCATTTGCTGTAATGTAAGCTTTAATTTCATTGAGCTTCCCTTTTCCTACAAAAGTTTTCGGATGGGGGAAATCATACCGTTGTGTAAAACTTTGTAACGTTCTGGCCCCTGATGTTTCGGCTAAAAATGTTAATTCTTCCAGGTATTCCTTTGTCTTTGCCAAAGGTTGTTTTTCATTAATTAATGCAACCAAGATGGCTTTTTCTGGTTGCTGAATACTAGATGCTGGATGCCGGTTGGTTGATACTTGATGCATAATGTTTGCCTGTTGGGCATCTCTAAAAACTACACCATACATTCCCCTCTATCAAGAGGGGCAAGGGGTGTGTTTTAAAAAATATGTAGTTTTTAGAGATGCCCTGTTAATACCCGATATTAGATATTGCCAGCCTTCGGCTGGTCACCCGCAGGGTGGGATACTGTCATTATTAATAGTCATAGTTATAGTTATAGTTATTGTCTACTGTCTACTGTCTACTTTTTAAATGTGTCCAGATATAAAGCAATAGATTCAATTTCACTATCAGAAAGTTCTTTCCTATATCCCTTCATCACACCTTTACCATTAGCGATGATCTGTTTTTTTTCATGGTTACTCATCGTACTTTTGCTTAGATCGCTTGCTTTAAATTTCCCCAGCTTACCGTCAGTTCCATGGCAGTTTAAACATAATTGATCATATATGGCTTTGGCGTTAGCAATTGCAACATTCTCATTAGATGAGAGAATTTTTGATGCCATATTTTCTGATGAAGTATCATTTTGTCCTGCCTTTAAATTTAAGTGTTGGATACTTTTTTTAAACTTAATACTTTTAGTTTCAGCCACTCCATATACATAAATGAATGCAAACAATGAAAGAAGAACCAACACAACATTATTTTTAATGAAACCTGCTATACCCAAAGGAATAGCGATTAAAACTATAACAACCTTAATGATAAGCCAGCTTTCGTATTGACCCTGTATCCAAAGTAGATAAATACCTGTTATTAATATCAACGCCCCTAATATCATTTCAGCTATCTTTGTTTTGGCACGTACCTTTGCGAGTAATTCCTGCTTTTTTACTACCAGTAAAACTGCTTTTACAAGAAATAAAAGCATAAAAATCACAACAACTAATACATGAGTGTGTAACATACCTGTATCCATAAGTGATAATTTTTAAAATGTTATAATGTAAAATGCATTATTTTACGCCATCAACCGTCAAATATACATATTTTAGGTAAACCATACAAAATAAATATGAATTTTTTCTTGCTATATTTTTTTCTTAAAAAATATTATGTGTATACTTGCAATAATTAAATGTAAAGTTTATTTTCTAACAATCCCTAAAACCAACTGCAACAGCCATGATTGACACGCTCGATATAAATATTGAAACAGTTGAGAGATCAAGAATTTCTGATGTTGATTTTGATGATATCAAATTCGGAAAAATTTGTTCTGACCACATGTTTATAGCTGATTACAAAGATGGTTCATGGAATAACTTTCGGATCTCTCCGTATGGCAATTTAAGAATAAGCCCTGCAAACCTGGCGCTTCATTACGGACAATCGGTATTTGAAGGATTGAAGGCTTATAAAAGCGAAGAAGGAGACGTGTTGATCTTCAGGCCGTATGATAATGCCCAAAGGTTGAATATATCTGCACACAGAATGTGTATGCCCCCCTTTCCGGAAGATATTTTTATACAGGCAATAACTAATTTACTTGAATTAGACAAACAATGGATCCCTTCAAATCCTGATTGCGCTCTTTATATCAGGCCATTCATGTTTGCTTCTGATGAATATATCGGAATAAAACCTTCAGATACATACAAATTCCTGGTTATCACCAGCCCGGTTGGCCCATATTACCCCGAGCCCATTAAGGTTTATGTAGAAACAAAATATACCCGGTCTGTACAGGGAGGTGTAGGTTTTGCAAAAGCTGCAGGGAATTATGGCGCTGCGCTTTATCCTGCCAAATTAGCCCAGGACAAAGGATATCGCCAGCTTATCTGGACAGATGCTGTTGAACACAAATACATAGAAGAGTCGGGCACTATGAACATTATGTTTGTATTTGGAGATACCCTGGTAACCCCACCCGTAAGCGATACCATCCTTGACGGAATTACCCGCAGAAGTGTTCTCCAATTAGCAAAAGACCTGGGTGTGAAAGTGGAAGAAAGACCCGTCAGCATTAACGAGATGATTGATGGGTATGAAAAGGGCATACTCAAAGAAATATTTGGCGTAGGCACAGCAGCTACAATTGCACCCATTACGGTAGTAGGTTATCAGGACGAAGATTATATATTACCAGACTTTACCACAGCCGGGGTTTCACAAAAAATTGCAAAGACACTTGAAGGAATAAAAACAGGGAAAATTGAAGATGTGCATGATTGGGTTTATAAGTTGTAACCCTATGCTAACCCCGCCTTTGGCGGGGCTAATGATACAAATTCAGCGTCAAATCCCACTTAACCACTAAATTACACGAATTTCACTAATTTATATGGACAATAAAAGTAAAAAATTTCTGGAAAAATACCTCAACAACGCATCACCCACCGGTTTTGAAGTTTCCGGCCAGAAGATCTGGCTGGAATATATTAAACCCTATATTGATGATCATTTTACCGATACCTATGGTACCGCAATGGGCATCATTAATCCAGTGGCTGATTATAAGGTTGTAATTGAGGCTCATGCAGACGAAATATCATGGTTTGTTAATTATATTACCAAAGAGGGTATTATTTATGTTTGCCGCAATGGCGGCTCCGACCATCAGATCGCTCCTTCAAAAAGAGTAAATATCCACACCAATAAAGGTATTGTGAAGGCTGTTTTCGGTTGGCCGGCAATTCATGTTCGGCAGGGTGAGAAGGAAGAAACACCCACTTTAAAGAATATTTTTCTTGACTGCGGGGCTAATTCCAAAAAAGAAGTTGAGAAGCTGGGCGTACACGTAGGATGTGTAGCGACATTTGAAGATGAATTGATGACCCTTAACAATAAATATTTTGTAGGGAGGGCATTGGATAACCGCATAGGCGGGTATATGATTGCCCAAGTGGCTAAGATGCTTAAGGAAAAAAAGAAAAAGCTCCCTTTTGGATTGTATATTGTCAATTCGGTGCAGGAAGAGATCGGACTGAGGGGTGCCGAGATGATCGCAAACCGCATCAAGCCAAATGTAGCGCTTGTCACAGATGTATGCCACGATACCCAAACCCCGATGTATGATAAAAAGAAAAGCGGGGATGTCTCAACAAGTAAAGGGCCTGTCTTAACCTACGGCCCGGCTGTACATAATAATCTGCTGGAGATGATCATCAAAGTAGCAGAAAAGAAAAAGATATCCTTCCAGAGATTAGCTACTTCCCGCAGTACAGGTACGGATACCGATGCATTTGCATATTCAAATGAAGGTGTTGCCTCAGCGCTGATATCTTTACCTTTAAAATATATGCACACTACTGTAGAGTCTGTTCATAAACAAGACGTGGAGAATGTGATTAGGTTGATATATGAGTTTTTGGTCCAGCTAAAAAACGGGCATGATTTCAGCTATATTAAGTAGCTATTGGTTTATTAGTTAATAGTTTTAGTTAGTTAAATTGCAAAAAAAATCATCAATAATTATAAACAACCCCTAAAGCCATGAAACAATTAATTCCCATTTTCCTTTTATTTCTTTCCTGTAATGTTGCTGCTCAGGAAAAAGTTGATGATCTTACGCAAGGTAAAAATCAACTGGAACATAAACTCTATTCAGAGGCAATAGAAAGCTTTACGAAAGCCATACAAGCAGATGACAAAAACCATCAGGCATATTATTACAGAGGGTTAATAAATTCTTATATAGGCAAGGAAATCCAGGCAATAGATGATTATACCAATGCTATCAAGCTGGGCGCTCAAAATTATGAGGTTTATTATGAAAGAGGCCTTTTATATGTGATCACGGGTGATTATGACAAAGCTCTTGAAGATTACTCAAAATCTGTGTCTGTTAATCCCAATGCTGATGTCTATTATAAGATGGGTGTGTTAAGATCAAAAGTGGGCAAAGAAGAAAATGCAATTGAAGATTTCTCAAAAGCGATTAACCTGGATTCTGCCAAAGGATATTATTATTATTTCAGGGGAAATTCACAGCTTCGTCTGGGCAGGTATGGTGAAGCGTTGGGTGACCTGGATAAGTCCATAGAATTTGACTCTATTGATTATTATCAATTTTATAAAAGAGGTATTGTATATCATCATTTAAATAAATTTGATGATGCAGTTGAAAATTTTTCCAGGTGCTTGCGCCTTAACCCTAATTTTCCACTTTGTTATTACAACCGGGCCACAGCACATAAAAATTCAGGAGAATATTTTTTAGCCATACAAGACTTTGATAAATGCCTGAAGCTTAACCCTAAAAATCTGGATGCTTATTTGAGCAGGGGAATTACTTATGAATATCTTAACAAATATAAAGAAGCAGAAAGGGATTACAGCAGCTATATTGAATTGAATCCCAACAATTATTCCGTTTACCGGAGAAGAGGAGATGCCCGTTTTTATTTGCAGGATTTTAAAGACGCTATTGATGATTACAACGTGGTAATAAAATCTAACCCTAATATAGCATTGGTTTATTTTAATCGGGGTATGGCAAAGTATGATCTCAAAGATGTGGATGGCGGCTGTAAAGATATTTTAAAATCAAAGGAGCTCGGATATAAATCAGGATATAGTATGATGAAAAAGAATTGCGAGTAGAGCACATAGCGTAGAGACGCCCAATTTGGGCGTCTCTACACGCTATGCATCATTTTCTCTCTTAAATACCGTGCAGTATGATTGTTCTTGACTTTGATCAGATCTTCAGGAACCCCGGCAAAGCAAACCCTTCCTCCCTTTTCACCGCCCTCAGGTCCAAGATCAATGATCCAATCAGCACATTTGACAACTTCCATATTGTGTTCAATGATCACAACCGAATGGCCCTGCTCTACCAAAGCAACCATGGAAATAAGTAGTTTCTTGATATCATGCGTATGCAAGCCGGTGGTAGGTTCATCAAAAATGAAGAATAAAGCCCCCCCCACCCCATCCCGAGTACTCGGGAGGACTTTGCCATCGCTTTTGCCTTTGGCAATTGGGGTGGTGAAGTCCCCCCTTCGGGGGGATTTAGGGGGGCTGTTAGGGGGGCTGGCTGGGGGGCTGGTAGGGGGGCTATGGGGGCTTCCCTTTCCCAAAAAAGATGCAAGTTTAACCCGCTGAGCTTCACCCCCACTGAGGGTATTGGAAGGCTGACCCAAACAAATATAACCTAACCCTACCTTTTGCAAAGGTATCAGTGCATTAATGATATTGGGTTTGTCTTTGAAAAAGATCAGAGCGTCATCTACAGTCATGTCCAAAACTTCAGAAATATTGCCCCCCCCTCCAGCCTCACCTAAATCCGCCCCGACAATATTTCTTGCCGAATCGGTGAATCGCTTCGTTTTACTGCTCTCCGTTTCTCCGATTCCCCGTTTCTCCGATTCAAGGGGGCTTGGAGTTAGAGGCGGGCTGCTGGAGCTGGCATATCTAACATCTAATATTTCCTGTTTGAACCTTTTTCCTTTGCAACTTTCGCAAGTTAGATTGATGTCAGCCAAAAACTGCATTTCAATAGTTACCGTGCCTGCTCCCTGGCAGGTATCGCACCTCCCGCCATCAACATTAAAAGAAAAATGAGCAGGTTTGTAGCTTCGGGCTTTAGATAATGGTTGGTCAGTATATAACTGACGGATGAGATCATAAGCTTTTATATGGGTTACGGGATTAGAGCGTGAAGACTTACCAATTGGGTTCTGGTCAACAAATTCAACCTGGGAGATATACTCCAGGGCGCCTTCTATTTTCTCAAACTTGCCGGTATGTTCATCTTTGCCAATAGCACGATATCCGTTGCTACTGTTACTCTTCAAGAGTGCAGGGTATAAAATTTGTTTTACCAGGGTAGATTTTCCCGAACCGCTTACCCCGGTGATAACGCATATTACACCTATAGGAATTTTTATATCAATATTCTTCAAATTATTTTCGCTCGCCCCTTTTATGGCTATATGATCTTTCCATTTTCTGCGTAAACCGGGAACTTCAATTTTATCTTTTCCACTCAAATATTTTGCAGTATAAGTACTACCGTTGTTGACAAGTTCATCAAAAGCGCCTTCAAATACCAGCTTACCGCCATTAGAACCTGCATCCGGGCCAATGTCTATGATCCGGTCGGCCGCCTTCATGATCAATTCATCGTGCTCAACCACAATTACAGTATTACCCAGATCTCTTAATGATTCTAAAACGCCCGTTAATTGGGTGGTATCTCTCGGATGAAGGCCTATGGTAGGCTCATCCAGTATGTACATAGAACCTACCAAAGCGCTGCCCAATGAAGTGGCTAGTTTAATTCTTTGAAATTCACCTCCCGAAAGCGTTGATGTTAAACGGTTAAGCGTTAAATATCCCAGTCCGACATTTTTTAAATAACTTAATCTGTATTTTATTTCTGTAAGAAGTCTCCGGGCAATTTTATTTTCATGGTCATTGAATTTAGTAGATTCAAAAAATTCTAACACTCCCCCGACACCACCCCCCTTCCCTTCTGAACCGGAGAACCGGTGAGTGGGTGAATCGGTGAGCTTAGTCTGGTTCTCCCTATCTCCGATTCTCTGATTCTCTGATTCAGCAGGCTTTTTAGGGGCGGCTATGCTGCTAACAGGGAGTAAAAGCAGATCTGTAATTGATTTACCTGCTATTTTAACATAAGAGGCGTCCTCCCTTAATCTTGTGCCTTTGCAATCAGGGCAGGTAGTTTTGCCCCGGTATCGTGAAAGTAATACTCTGTATTGTATCTTGTATGTCTTTCTTTCTATATATTTGAAAAAATCATTTAAACCACGGAAGTGCTCATTGCCTGTCCATAAGAGCTCTTTTTCCTTATCAGTAAGATCGTTATAGGGCCTGTGGATGGGAAAGTTGAAATTTACACTGTTACTTATCAGGGGCTTGAGCCATGCACCCATCTTTTCACTCCTCCAGGGCGCAATCGCTGCATCATATACCGACAAACTTTTATCAGGTATAACCAGGTCTGTATCTACACCCAATATTTTGCCAAAGCCCTCACACTTTTTGCAAGCGCCATAAGGGTTGTTAAAGCTGAATAAGTTTACGCTGGGCTCTTCAAATAGTATTCCATCAGATTCAAAAAGATTAGAAAAATTTACGGTTTTTGAATTATCCCCTTTACTGTTTTTTAAATCATCATTCGTCAAAGATAATTCTAAAATACATTCCCCTTCCCCTTCAAAAAAAGCTGTTTGTACCGAGTCAGCTATCCTGAACTTATTATCTTCATCGTTTTTCTTTACAAGGTTTCTGTCAATTACTATAAAAATCAGGGTCCCCTTTTCAAGATAGTGATTATGTATTAAATCTGTAATTGCGGTCCCGAGTACTCGGGATGATTGTACTGATTGGGATTTGGAATTTGTTTTGAATTTTGGATTTCGAATTTCGTCCCGAGTACTCGGGATCGGATTTCGAATTTGATTTTCAAGTATATCCTCAATAAAATGAATCTCTCCATTCAGTGCAACCCTGGAATAACCTTTTTGCAGTAATATTTTCAGTTCATCCTGAACGGTTCTGTGTTCTTTTATTTTTAAAGGCGCCAGTATCGAGAACTTGTCACCTTCATTAAACCGGTGAATATAATCCACAACATCCGATACAGAATCTTTTTTGACAACATTTCCTGATTGAGGTGAGATTGTTTTTCCAATTCTGGCAAAAAGTAATTTTAAATAGTCATAAATTTCAGTTGAGGTACCCACCGTTGAGCGTGGATTTTTGGTGTTTGTTTTTTGGCCAATGGCTATGGCTGGGGAAACGCCTTTTATGTAATCTACCTGCGGTTTTTCCATCCTTGCCAAAAACTGCCGGGCATAAGCACTGAGGCTTTCAACATACCTCCTTTGTCCTTCGGCAAAAAGGGTATCAAATACCAGGGAAGATTTACCTGAACCGGAAAGCCCCGTTACCACTGTCAGCTTATTCCTTGGAAAGGCTACACTGAGATTTTTTAGATTATTTACCTTCGCGCCTTTGATGATGATATGATGTTTGGGATTGAGGGAGTCTATGTTTATTTTTTTTGCCATAAAAAGGATTTTATGGAATTTTTTTTTCTTATTTTTGCAAAGTTAATAAGATTGTAAGAAATTTTCTTTATTTACCTTGTAAAAACTATATTTATTTTAAATCATCTCGATATGAAAACTTTAATATTTTATCTGCTTTTCTTTTTGTTTCCTTACTTATCCATAGCACAATCCGACACTGTTGTAGTTAACTGGATATTCGGTTGGGGTGAGATTTGTGATGGGCCGAATGGAAGCTTTGCTTGTTCGGATGGCGCAACTGGCGACTGGAATAATGGTATCAAAGAATTCTTAGATCCAATACCTACTGGTAAAAAGGTGACAAAAATAGAAGTCACGGTATATAAAGTTGATTGTGGACTCAGCAAGCTAACAGTAGAACTAAATGGCCAAATAGTCAGTACAGAATGTTGTATCGGACCTTGTATGGGTCTACCTGGGGAATGTCGGCCGTCTACCCATATTCGATATACACCGGACGGCTTTCCGGGATACCAATATGGAGATACAAATATGATACAATTAATTCACGACACCCCATACGTATGCGTAGATGAAGCAGAAATTATTATTTACTATCAGGATACTACAATTACTACTGTAATTGATACGCCAGAGATATGGATGGTGACGGTAGATACTTCCACAAACAAGAATGAAATTATTTGGGACAAGGGGGTATATACAGCTCAATCCTATACAATATACAAAGAAACTTCTCCAAATCAATACGACTCGATTGGTAATATACCGTATAGCGCAAACAGTGTATTTACAGATAACAACTCAACTCCAGACAATCAATCCGAAAGATATAAAATAGCGTTAGTAGATTCTTTTAATAATACTTTACCCTTAAGCAATTTCCACGAAACAATTCACCTCACAGGAACAATGAATGGGACAACAGCTAATTTAACATGGACTCCATACCAAGGATTTACTGTAACTTCCTATAGAATATGGAGAGGAGCGTCATCTCAAATCATGACTCTTGTTGGCTCTGTTCTTTCAAATATTACTTCATATACAGACTTATCAGGTGACTCTTGCTATCTAATAGAAACTATTCGCTACATGAATTGTTCACAGAATTCATCAGTTCTCAACTACAATTCTTCAAAATCGAATTTATTATGTATTACCGACACAGGCACTACCGGAGTAGGTTTATTACCCTCAAGAAACATCAATGTTCTTATCAAAGCTCAAGGTTCCACAATAGTAATTACTGTCGACGGTGTCCAACAACAACTGTTCTTGACACTGCATAATCTGTTAGGGAAACAAATCGCCGCGAGACAATCAATAAATCATAACCGTTTTGTAATAGACACAGACGAATTCCCTTTTGGAATATATTTCTATAAATTACATACCGAGAAAACATTTGTTGACGCGGGAAAGTTTATTATTAGATGACGTGAAATTATTTGGGGCTACTACCTACAATCGAGGTATTCTTTGGACTTCGCCAACCCCGCAGGCTGGCTACTCGTTAAAAATGTCCACAGGACATTTTCTTAACACTCGTCCCTGTGCTTACTCATCCGTTCATATAATAATTCTAAATTTTTATAGCAAATATTATAAAAGTCTCTCAATTTTGAGGGACTTTTTTATTAAAAGCTTTTTTTATTATATATTGCTATCTTTATAAATAGCCTTATGCCAAATCTAAAAGACATATTATACAAAGTTTCCATAGAATCGGTCTCCGGCAGTACAGATATAAAAATTAATGACATACTTTTTGATTCACGAAACGTAAAAAAAGGGTCACTTTTTATAGCTGTGAAAGGCACTCAGGTTGATGGACATTCATTTATTAATGAAGCAATTGAAAAAGGGGCAGTTGCAATTGTAATGGAAAATGGAACCATCCGATATCCATCATCTAACATTAAACATTCAGTCTTCATCCAGGTCAAAGACAGCCGCGAAGCCCTTGCCGTCATTGCCTCCAACTTCTATGACAATCCTTCTGAAAAAATAAAATTAGTTGGGGTTACAGGCACAAATGGCAAAACCACCACTGTAACACTGCTGCACCAGCTTTTCAGGAAACTCGGGTATAATACCGGACTTATTTCTACGATTCAAAATAAAATCAACGAAGATATTGTAACAGCACCTAACACTGAGTACCCAGTACCCAGCACCCAGTCGGAGTGCAGCGGAGATCCCCCCGAGTACTCGGGGGGACACCCACTCACACTTACCACCCCCGACCCTGTTAGCATTAATCAATTGCTTGCTAAAATGAATAAGGCAGGATGTACCCATTGTTTTATGGAAGTAAGCTCGCACGGTATAGAGCAAAAGAGAATTGCGGGGCTTCATTTTTCAGCGGCCATCTTTACGAATATCACGCATGAACATCTGGATTACCACAGCTCATTTGATGAATATATCAGCACCAAAAAACATTTTTTTGATACCTTATCCTCATCAGCTTTTGCGCTTGTAAACCATGATGACAAAAGGTGGCATGTTATGCTGCAAAATACCAAAGCAGCAAAGTATAGTTATGCACTCAGGTCTGTTGCAGATTTCAAGGCAAAATTGGTTTCTAACACTTTGGAAGGTTTAGAGCTGGAAATTGATGGGAAACAGGTTTGGTTCAAATTGATTGGTACATTCAACGCCTATAATTTACTGGCAGCCTATTCAACGGCTGTACTTTTGGATGAGGTAACACAACCCCGATATGCTTCGCTACAGGGCAGGCATTCAGGTAGTGAAAAAGAAAATAAAGAAAAAATTCTAACCATATTGTCAGATTTAACATCTGTCAATGGCAGATTTGAAGTGGTGTCTGTTGCTTCACCACAAGCGCCAGGGCTCACTGCTATTGTGGATTACGCTCACACCCCTGATGCTTTAAAGAATGTACTGAGTACTATAAATGAATTAAAAAATGGCAACGCACAGTTAATAACGGTAGTAGGATGCGGAGGAAACAGAGATACATCAAAAAGGCCCATGATGGCTGGGATTGCCTGCCGGTTTAGTGATAAAGTAATATTTACTTCGGACAATCCGAGAAACGAAGCCCCTGAAAAGATAATTGAAGATATGCAGAAAGGGGTTAAAACTGCCGATCACAAAAAAACGCTAACCATAATAGAAAGAAAAGAAGCTATTAAAACGGCCTGTAGTATGGCAAATCCGGATGATATCATTATTATTGCCGGCAAAGGCCACGAAACTTACCAGGAGATCAAGGGAATTAGGAAGCCTTTTGATGATAAAAAAGTTTTAATTGAAACTTTGAAGTTATTACAATAGAACAATGTTTTACTATTTATTCGATTTTCTGGAAACAAAATATGACCTGGTTGGAGCGGGAGTTTTTCAATATATTTCATTCAGGTCCATCATGGCCTCTATACTGTCGCTACTCGTTGCTATGTATTTTGGAAAACGGTTAATTGCATTATTACAAAGAAAACAGGTTGATGAGAACATAAGAGAATTGGGATTAGCCGGCCAGACAGACAAAAAGGGTACGCCTACTATGGGAGGTTTGATCATTCTGATCGGTATATTAATACCTACCTTGCTTTTTGCCAAGATAGATAATATTTATATCATACTGATGCTTATTTCTACAGTATGGTTAGGCTTCATTGGCTTCATAGATGACTATATAAAAGTCTTTAAAAAGAATAAAGAGGGGCTTGCCGGAAGATTCAAGATATTTGGCCAGGTGGGACTGGGAATAATAGTGGGACTAACACTCTATTTTCACGAAGATGTAGTGATCAGGCAATATTCTGCAGAAAGTATAGAGTTACAGTTAGCTCAATATGAAAAACAGTACCTGGCTTCCCGCCAAAGTACATTGGCAGGCGGGCCTGATACGGATTACGTAGATACGAGATCCACCAAAACAACGATCCCATTTTTGAAAAATAATGAATTTGATTACGGCAGCCTTGTCAGTTTCATCAACAAGGATTTAACATGGCTGGTTTATGTCTTAATAGTTATATTTATTATCACAGCAGTTTCCAATGGCGCTAATTTAACTGATGGATTGGATGGACTCCTTGCCGGCTCTTCGGCAATTATCGGATTGACATTGGCTGTATTGGCTTACATATCCGGTAACATTATTTTCTCTGATTACTTAAACATCATGTATATTCCTAATTCAGGAGAATTGGTTATCTTTTGCGGTGCTTTTGTTGGAGCTTGTGTGGGCTTCTTATGGTATAATTCTTATCCTGCCAAAGTTTTTATGGGGGATACCGGCAGCCTTACATTAGGAGGTATTATTGCTGTGCTGGCGTTAACTATAAGAAAAGAACTTTTGATCCCCTTACTCTGCGGCATATTTTTAATTGAAATTGTGTCGGTTATTATACAGGTTTTATATTTTAAATATACCAAAAAGAGATTTGGACAAGGAAAGCGTATATTCAAAATGGCTCCTTTACATCATCATTATCAAAAATTAAATTTCCATGAATCAAAAATAGTAATGCGTTTCCTTATTATCTGTATGATGCTGGCTGTTTTAACGCTTGTAACGCTGAAATTGAGATAGGTTATTTGATAAGTACAAAGTAGAAAATAGGTAACTAATCAGTCGGAAGTCGGAAGACCGAAGTCGGAAGCAAAAACTTCTGGTTTTAAACAAAACACTAACACTATGAAATTTAAATTACGAAAATAGATTTTTTTTAGGGTAATTCCTTATCTTTGTAATAGATTTAACATCAAACACTAAACCCAGATAATCATGAAAAAAACACTTACAATCATAGCTGTTTGTTTAATTGCAAACTATGCGCTCTCACAAGCTTTTAAAGTTACCTTTGGTGGAGCGGGTGATGATCGCAGCAGAGCTGTCCGGCAAACCTACGATGGAGGTTATATTATAGTAGGAAGCACAAAGAGTTTCGGAGCAGGTGGTGCTGACGTTTATCTGATCCGTACAGATGCAAATGGAGATTCTCTTTGGACAAAAACCTATGGTGGAGCAGGTGAGGATATTGGCAGGTCGGTTCAGCAAACTACTGACTCCGGATTTATAATTACCGGATATACCAAGAGTTTTGGTGCAGGAGCCACTGATGTTTATCTGATCAAGACCGATGCAAGTGGAGATACGATCTGGACGAAGACTTATGGAGGAAAAGGTGATGATTGGGGTTATTCTGTTTCCATTGTAGGTCGGATTGATAATCCGACCGTTGTAGGTCGGATTGATAATCCGACCATAACAGAGAGGAAAGAACCTGGGTATATAATCGCAGGACAAACAAGAAGTTTCGGGATTTGGGATGTTTATTTGATACGTACCAATGTGAATGGTGATACGCTGTGGACAAAAACTTTTGGAGGAACAGGCGCCTGGTTTGGCAGGTCACTTCAGACTACTTTTGACGGAGGTTATATTATCATTGGACATTCATTTAGTATGGAAGCGGAAAATATTGATATTTGTTTGATCCGTACTAATGCGAATGGCGATACACTTTGGACAAAAACCCTTGGTGGGTTGGGTTATGATGGGGGCTATTCTGTTTCACGGGCGCTTGGGTCAGAAGATGCGTATGTGATCACAGGCGGGGGGAGCAGCTTTGGACCCAACGTTTCTGACGTTTATCTGATCAAGGTTATTGATAATGGAGATATACTGTGGACAAAAACCTTTGGCCATGGAAATAAGGACTTTGGCAATTCAGTTTCTCCTGTGATTGGAAATGACATAGGGTATATTATCGCAGGATATACAGCAAGTTGGGTAGAAATATCAGGAGAAGGAGCCTACACCTATGATGTTTTTTTGCTCCGTACAGATAGTGATGGTAATAAGATTTGGACAAAAACTTTTGGCGGAAAAAAATACGATGTTGCCTATTCGGTTCAGCAAACTGCTGATGGAGGATTTATTATCGCAGGTGAGACGAAAAGCTTCGGAGCCGGGAAGGCTGATGTATTCCTGATCAAGGTGGATAAGGAGGGGAATTAGTACTTAGTTGCAAAAGTAATAGTAATTAAAGCACATTGTATATCATCTTATAATGCAATCATAATGTCATTCGCGGTGTAAAATGCTTTAATATCTCGAAATATGAATCCATTTAAAGATTTAATACTCATATTGTGTGTTTTACTATACTCAATTTGTGTTTTTGCACAAAAGCAAGGAAATATATGGTATTTTGGAGGAGATATTTTTAATCCAAATCTGCCGGGTGCTGGTCTTGATTTTAATAGTGGTTTTCCCCTTGCATTAACTAATAGTGGGATGGGTTATACAGAAGGCTGTGCAGTTTATTGTAATAGTGCTGGTCAATTATTATTTTACTCAGATAGTGAAAATGTGTATGACCGGAACCATAATATAATGCAAAATGGGAATAACATGGGTGGACATTGGTCTACAGCACAATCATCTTTAATAGTCCCTGTTACCGAAGATACTAATAAATTTTATATTTTTACGAATGATGGACACCCTACGAGTAATGGTACAGGTTTACATTATTCTATTATTGATATGAGTTTATATGGAGGTTTGGGAGCAGTTACAGTAGTAAAAGCTATTTCTTTACAAGCAAACACAAGTGAACAGTTGATAGGTACTAAGCATGCCAATGGTTGTGACTTTTGGGTTATTACGGTTGATTATAATACCTGTGTATTCTATGCCTATCAGGTCTCTAATGATGGAATTTCCTCACCGATTATTACTGATCTTGGATTTAACACTTTAGCATTTAATAATATTGAAATGAGTACCAAAGGAGATAAAATTGCAATAAAGTTACCATTTATAGTACCCGGTACCAGGTATCTTATTGATTTTGACAATTCACTAGGAACTTTTTCTAATCCATTAGATTTAGTTGTTGCTAATAATGCCAATACTGCTTGTAGTTTCTCTCCTGATGGAAACGTATTTTATGATGTTATTGCTTACTTGGGTGAAGATAGTTTATATCAATATAATCTAAATGCAAGTGACATCGTTGCTAGTAGAATTACTATAACGGCACTAAGCATCGAACGGAGAGGAGATATGAAAATTGGACCGGATGATAAAATATATATTCCTAAATTTTTTTCTTTCTACCTTGATGTAATAGATAATCCGAATATGGTAGGTCCTGGATGTAATTTTCAGCCAAATGCTGTGTTTCTTGAGGATAGAATTTCAGGATTTCAACTACCAAATGAGTCTTTAATAGCTAACTCTCTCCAACCACTTCTTGCTAATTTTGGAACAACTTCAATCTTATTTGTTGGAAATTTAATATCTTTTATAGATAGTTCTTTAACAAATCCAGATTCGTGGCATTGGGATTTTGGTGACGGGTACACTTCTGTTACGCAAAACCCTACACATACCTATGCTAAAGCTGGCACATATAATGTTTGTTTGACCGTGACATCTAAAGGATGCGGTACGGATAGCTTGTGTAAAACCATTAAGATTGTAAAAGAAAATAACTTATTCATACCTAATGCTTTTACACCAAACAAAGATGGGGAAAATGATGTATTTCGTATTATTGATAGCAGTGGTATTAAAAATATCTATTTAGCCATTTATAATCGCTGGGGAGAAATAGTTTTTGAAACTGGTGATATAAAAGAAGCTACTGAAACTGGATGGAATGGAAAGTACAAAGGAAAAGAATCCGGCATAGCTGTCTTTGTTTATTATCTTGAAGTTGAGTTTTTGGATGGAGAAAATAAAATTGAAAAAGGGGATATAACCCTGATACGATAAAGCTACAGGGTGAACGTTGGTAAGATAATTTTTTTCATATTTTACGCATATTTATTGCACATTACTTATAATATTACTATTTTTGCGGTGATTTTAGCAACCAACTTTTGTCTATTAGACCCAAATATTATAAAAGTCTCTCAATTTTGAGGGACTTTTTTGTTTAAAAGATGTTTTTATTATATCACCCAGACGCTAATCCCGGGTACTAATTTATTATAGTCAAGTATTTGTTAATATTTTTATTATAATGTTTCTTTTTCTACAGTCTGACTTTTTATTTTCCCTAAATTCTCATTACCTTTGCGCTCTATATTTACAATATCCAATAGGACATAGCGTTGTCAGTTGATTAAAAAATGAAATCTCGATATATTGAAGTGAAATTAAGATAAAGTTGCTGGTTGCTGGGTAAAGGTAGTGATTACTGTCAGAAAGAATTACCAACCTGCCTGCCGAAAGCAAATAATCCAGAACCCAGTAACCAGAGCCCAGTAGCTGTTCATTAAGAGCACACCTGCCCGCCAACAGCAAAGCAAAAGCAATGCAGGCGGGAATAATAGATTTGAATATAAATTTCATTTATCCCGGGTACTCGGGATGAAATTCCGATACTAAATTTAAAGGCCATGCCTATAGACAATTCCAAAATCCTTTACGAGGCCCTCACTTATGATGACGTGCTTTTACTTCCTGCTTATTCAAAAATACTGCCCAAAGAGACAGATACTGCTACTTATCTTACCAGGAATATCCAATTAAACATTCCCCTGGTTTCGTCTGCTATGGATACAGTCACCGAATTTGATATGGCTATTGCTATGGCTCAGGAGGGGGGGATTGGGTTTATTCATAAAAACATGTCTATAAAAGCCCAGGCTGAACAGGTACGCAAGGTAAAGCGATCGGAAAGCGGAATGATCTTAGACCCTGTTACATTAAATGGAAATTCTACTTTGGAAGATGCTTTTAAGATAATGAAAGAAATGAAGATCGGTGGAATTCCAATTGTAGATAAGCAGCAAAAATTAGTAGGCATCATTACAAATCGTGATCTGAGGTTTCAGAAAGATCTCTCATTGCCGGTTACAGACGTAATGACTAAAGAAAACCTGGTCACTGCAAATAAAGGCGCAAACCTGAAAGAAGCCGAAGATATTTTAAAAAAGCATAAAATTGAAAAACTGCCTGTAGTGGATAAAGACTACCGTTTGATAGGGCTTATCACCTATAAGGATATCTTAAAGAAAAAAGACCGTCCTAAAGCATGTAAAGACAAGTATGGAAGATTGAGGGTTGGGGCAGCCGTAGGAATAAAGAAAGATTCCTTACAAAGAATAGACGCATTGATTAAGGCAGGAGCAGACGTTATCTGTATTGATACAGCACATGGGCATTCTAAAAGTGTCATTGATGCCCTCAAAGAAGTAAAACGAACCTTTAAAGATATAGATGTTATCGTTGGTAATGTGGTAACCGGAGAAGCTGCCACTGCCCTGGCAGATGCAGGAGCAGATGCTGTAAAAGTGGGCATTGGCCCGGGGAGTATCTGCACTACCCGCGTGATCGCAGGCATAGGGATGCCCCAACTGTCAGCAGTTTATGAGTCTGCGAAAGCATTATCAAAAAGGGATGTTCCTGTAATTGCCGATGGAGGCATTAGATTTTCCGGAGACGTTGTAAAAGCCATAGCAGGTGGAGCAGGTGCTGTCATGATCGGTTCTTTGTTAGCCGGTACCGAAGAAGCGCCTGGAGAGGTAATTATCTATGAAGGCCGCAAATATAAAACCTACCGTGGGATGGGGTCAATAGAAGCCATGCAGGACGGCTCTAAAGACAGGTACTTCCAGGATTCAGAAGAAGATGAGCGTAAATTAGTGCCTGAAGGGATCGTAGGCAGAGTACCTTATAAAGGCTTCGTTTCAGAGGTGATCCTTCAACTCATAGGGGGATTAAAGGCAGGCATGGGCTACTGCGGTGCACAAAATATCCAAAAACTCAAAGACGCTAAATTTGTAAAGATCACTCCAGCTGGCGTGATGGAAAGCCACCCACATGATATACAGATCACTAAGGAAGCGCCTAATTATTCCAGGTAAGAACCTAAATTTATTCAAAACAAGTTTTAATAAAAACCCACGAGCTCGTGGGGAAATACATTTACCAGTATGATACAAGTTGGCAGTTGGCAGTTGGCAAAATTGCCAACTGCCAACTTGTCTATTAACACCAACAAAATTATAGACAACATGTTAGTCTTAAAGATTTTTTAAGTGCCTAACTTAGTAATCCCGAATACTCAAGATGAAATTGCTTTACATTAATTGAAATTCCTAAATTATTAACCATGATTTCCTTTATATTCATGTTTTCGGCATTTCTGCTAATCATAGCATTAGTAGGAAAATTGACAAATAGACCTGTCCGTACGATGCAACTTCTTCTGTTTATGACCTTCCTGTTATTTTTCTTTTTTATCATAGTGCTTTTAGAGCCAATTACAGACCCGTATTTACTGGAAGATCACGGGATAGTATTTATTTTATTCGCAATTATAGCAGGTCTTCTCCATTTTCCATATCATTGGCTTGAAGCATTGTTACGAAAGCAAATATTAAAGGATGAAAAAAGAAAAGAAAAAGAAAATAGATTATAAAAACATTACTAAAACCTGGCTTCTTGCAGCTACAATTGCCTGGCTATTGATGCTTGCACTTAGTTCTGTTATTGCCCTCGGCTTAAGCGCTGATCCGCCAACAGATACTGACATTCCTGGTTATATAATTACTGCTCTTTTGACGCTTTTCTTCTTGTTTATTTTCCTTTACTACCGATTGTCGGTTGGTAGTTTGGAAGGAGTAAATATTATTGAATTGCTATTGAATCTCTTTGTTACAGGCTTATTAACGATAATTGCCTCATCATCGTTAATATTCTTTTTATGGCTCATAAAAGGAAGCGCCCTGGCTGAAAATCCTCTATTATTAAATTTATTCTATCACATTCATATTGTTCTTGTTACCATTTTCGTAACAAAAACTTTTTTTGTCTGGAAAAGGTTGGTGTTGTATCAAAAAACTAAAGTGCTCGCAATTACATGGCAGATTTTTGAGTGGATAATCGCTGCCACCCTTATTTTAAACTTTTTAAACCTTAATATTTCAGACGCTGTTTTCCTGATAGTTTGTATGATCATAGTCTTTTACGGGCTTTTATTATCTGTGAATGCTAAATGGGTGGCGTATCTCAATTTCAATCAAAAATTGAAAAGTATTCCGCTAATACTTTTCATACTAATTTTCGGGGCAGCATTTTTTTATAGTATTTTCTATCAGTCTGATCAGACCCTGCACTTAATAAAAGGAGATTTCGTCTATGCCGGGGTTGATATTTCCCGTAAGATCTTTATAGGAGCAGTGTTTACATTTTTCTTTATCTATGGTATTTCCTCCTTGCTTGTGGTATTATTTAATCTGCCCACCTCCTCTGTTTTTGAACAAAAATTTGAAGAAGCCCTTAACTTTCAAAGATTGGGCCAATCCATTCAATTAGGCAAAGATGAAAAGCAGGTATATGATCTACTTCTGGAAAGCAGCATAAAAGCCGTGGCTGCAGATACTGCATGGGTAGAAACCACTAATGATGACTATGAAACTGAAACTATAGTTGAAAAAAATATATTGCTTGCTGATATGTATAATATTAAAAACATCATTGAACAAAGCTATATCAGTTCTAATTACCAGCCCTACTGCTCAAACAACCTGAAAAAGAACAAATATTACAAGGGAATTACAAAATCGAAATACAATTCACTTTTGATCATACCGATTTATACACACAATCAAAGGTTTGGAACATTTGTATTGTTAAAAAAAGTGAAAGGAGGTTTTGATAATAATATGATCAATATCACTAAAACTTATGTCAGCCAGGCAAGCGTTTCTATTGAGAACTTAAGATTAATTTCTGAAGCCATTGCGAACGAAAGATACAAGGAAGAATTGAAAATTGCTGATAAAGTTCAGAAAAGTTTGCTGCCTGACAGGTTAATTTCCAATGGCAAATTTGAAATAAAAGCTTTTTCACAGGCTGCCAGCGAAGTAGGAGGCGACTTCTATGACATTTATTCCTTGCCAAAAAACAGATTTACCGTTGTAATTGGGGATGTATCCGGTAAAGGCACTTCGGCAGCATTTAATATGGCACAGATGAAAGGCATATTCCAAAGCCTGGCACAATTAGACCTCCTTCCTGATAAGTTTATGATCTATGCCAATAATGCTTTGAGCCGTTGTCTGGAAAAGTCTTCTTTTATCACACTTTCTTTTTTTATTATTGACACCGGAAAGCAGACTATTAATTTTGCCTCGGCCGGACACTGCCCTGCTCTCCATTATGATAGTGTCAAAAAAGAAACTAATTTCTTACAAAACCAGGGGCTTGGACTTGGCATTTTAAGAAATAAAAAATATGCTGAACACATTAACAATGAGCAGTTCAGTTATAAAGTGGGTGATGTTTTACTACTTTATACAGACGGGATCACTGAAGCCAAGAATACCAAAAATGAGGAATATGGGTATGAAAGAATTAAAGATATCCTGGATCAATCTCATGACTTGAGTTGTGATCAAATAATTAAAAACTTAAGCACAGACCTCTATAATTTCAGTGAAGATAAACATCCTGAGGATGATTTTTCAATCTTGGTGACAAAATTTTAATGGTTATTCAAACCTATTGATTTATATTACGTAAGTAAATCTACGTAAGTAGATCCGCTAATCTATTATGGAGATAAAAACCAAGAAAGAAAGTGATATTTTATTTATCCGCATAAGTGGTGACCTGGATGCCAGCAATTCGATCCAGATTGATGAAATTATTGGAAATGCAGTTAGTTCGGATGAAAAAAAGCTGCTCATAGATTGTAAAGATTTGAATTATATTTCTTCAGCAGGGCTTGGTGTGTTTATGTCGTATCTGCAGGAATTTGAAAAAAAAAATATAGCGTTGATCTTTTTTGATATGAACGAAAAGGTCCGAAACGTTTTTCAAATTCTTGGTTTAGACAAATTGGTTAATATCGTTAATTCCAAAGAAAATGCAAGAACAATTGTCCATTGATAACACCTTCAGCGTAGCGTGTTGTAAAAGTAATCTTAAGAAGGTCAGGGCGTATGTCAGCCAGCGTTTGAGTAAATATGCTTTACGCGAAGTTGAACAGAATCAAATTGTATTAGCCGTTGAAGAAGTTTGCGCCAACCGCATGATACATTCCAATGATTGCAATGAAGCAAAAATGATTGAGCTGACGATCACAGATCAAAACGGAAATTTGATCTTTGAGATATTTGACCACGGCACAGCATTTGACCCTTCGGATTATCAGCCGCCTACAAACAAGGATATCATAGATAAAAAACGAAAAGGCGGGCTCGGGCTTAAATTAGTCAACAAGATCATGGACAAAATTGAATACTGCCAGAATGGGGAGGGGAATGTATGCAGGCTTTTTAAGAAGATAGGATAGTAGGATAGTTGAAATTTTAATAAATCTAATTGAATTATTAAAGCAATGATTATTGATTATATTATATTAATAGTGACGTTTCTTCTCGTTGCATCACTACCCATTGTTATATTTTGGCAAAATTCGCAAGGCGAAAAGGAAATGGGAAAAAGGGGTGTATAAAGTAACATATATGCTACAGTAAAGCTTACGTTCTCAATTATTGAACTATCAGCTTCCCATTACTTATTAAATTCTCTCCCGCTCTTACTGAATAAAAATAAATACCTGCCGGCAGATCACCTCTTTTTAGCCTGATCTCTGCTACATCATTTATTTTATGATTTACAGTATAAGAAATACTTCGTTTGCTGCCCACAATATCATAAAGTGATAAAACCACCCCTGACTTATACTTATTTAATGAGGTTAGTATTAATGTTGTTTCTGTGGTGAATGGATTGGGATAGATTTTAACTCCGCCTGCCAAATTTGTTTCGGTAATATCTGTAGGCTGAGGAACCTGAATGGTCAAAGAATCTATACAATCCAATGAATCTGTAACCACAACCTGATAAGCCCCTGCCACTAAACTATCAATATCTTCGGTAGTAGCTCCGTTATCCCATAAAAAGGCATAAGGAGGCGTACCACCGGTAACTGTCAGGTTTATTGCTCCATTATTACCCAGTGTGGGTGTGTCAACAATGCTTGTAATGAAGATAGAATCCGGTTCGGTAATTATTATGCTGTCCGAGATGGTGCAGCCCTGGCTGTCTATTACGGTTACAATGTAATTAGCTGCACATAAATTATTAAAATTACAATTAGCCCATGAACATGAAAATGTATAGGGCGCTGTCCCTCCGAAAACATTTAACATAATAGAACCATCGCATAATCCATTACAAGAGGCATTTGTAACAGATGAAATAAGAATTAGTGGGGGTGGTTCACTGAGGGTTACTGAATCAATAACAACGCAGCCGTTGGCATCCGTTACCGTTACCGTATTCGTTCCTGCACATAACCCGGTTGCAGTCGAATCGGTGCTTCCATTTGGCTGCCATAAATAAGTATATGTCCCTGTGCCGCCTGACGGAGTTACTGTTGCAGCCCCATCACATACTCCAGCACAAGTGGGATTTGCACTGTTGGTGATGACTGAAGTCAATGCCGGTGGTTCATAAATGGTAACACTGTCCATAACAACGCAACCATTGACATCAGTCAATGTTAAATGATATGTTCCTGCACATAAACCGGGTCCAGGCCAGGGGACGATATCCCACACATACATATAAGGAGGAGTGCCACCCGATACTGTTACTGTGACATCGCCATCACACACACCATTACAACTAATATTTATTGGTATAATAGTAACCGAAATTGAATCAGGTTCTACAATGGTTACAGTATCTATTCCGGGGGAGCATCCATTTGCATCGCTTACAGATACAATATAGGTGCCGGCACATAAGCTATCGGCTGTTGCTGTTGTTTGTAACAATGGGTCATCCCATTGGTATGTATATGGTGGCGTACCCCCTGCAGCGGAAACAGTAGCCAATCCGTTACAGGCTCCAATACAGCTTGGGCTAAGTGAAGATGTAACTGCTGCAATTATTGGAGCTGGCTGATCAATATTGGTGTCTGCAGAGGCTATACATCCGTTTGAGTCAGTAACGATCACTATATGGATTCCTGCTGCTAAACTATCAGCAGCAGCAGTTGTATCTCCATTATCCCAAATAAAGCTAAATGGAGGGACGCCACCCGAATCAACTGATACAGCAGCAGTACCATCACTGCTGCCATTACAGGTAATATTTGTTATGGAAACTATGGAAACCGCAGGAGGGCCTGCATCACCCACCGTTACTGTCCCGGTATCAATACAACCTATTGCGTCAGTAATTATCACGCTATATCCTCCTGCTGTCAGTCCGGTAGCAGTATCGGTAGTCTGTGCAAGAGGATCGTCCCATAGATATGAATATGGGAAAACACCGCCTGAGACAGAAACGACCGCCATGCCGTTAGCGCTGTCACAGGTGGCATTATTACTGCTGATAATAAGTGTTGCAGAGGATTCATTAATGGTAATATTTGCTATATCCGCACAGCCATTGGAATCTGTAACTACTACGTTATAGATACCTGCACACAAGCCGGCAGCAGTAGCATTGGTTTGTGCAGAATCATCATCCCACAAATAAGTAAATGGAGGTGCACTGCCGGTCATTGAAGCGGTAGCGCTGCCGTCACACATGCCGCTGCAACTGACATCACTGCTGGAAGTAATCATAGCTGTACCGGCCGGAAGGCTGATGATCGCAGCAGTATCCGTTCTCGTACAACCGGTACTATCGGTAACGGTAATTGTATAAGTTCCCGCACTCAATCCCATAGCTGTAGCTGTGGTCTGAGAGAGAGAGTCATCCCATTGATAAGTATAAGAACTGTCACCACCGGAAGCAAACACCGTAGCTTCACCATCATTCTGTCCGCAGTTGGCATTAATAACAGATATTGATAACGTAATAGCAGGAGGTTCATTAATTGTAATGACAGCAGTTGCAACACAATTATTAGAATCAGTAACTGTAATGGTATAAGCGCCCGCCAGTAAACCCACAGCCGTGTCCGTTGTTTGCAAAAGCGGGTCATCCCATTGATAGGCATATGGGAGCGTGCCGCCGGAAGCAGAAGCGGTTGCTTCCCCATCACTATAGCCGTTGCAGCTAACGTCAAGCCATGAAGTTATGCTGACTATTGGAACGGTATTGCTAACAAATACAGCGCCGGTATCTGTACATCCATTTGTGTCAGTAACTATAACAGAATATGTACCTGCTGCCAACCCGGTAGCCGTATCATTAACCTGGGCAGACGAATCATCCCACAAAAAAGTGTAAGGGGCAGCGCCACCGGAGGCAATAACGAAGACTTCTCCATCTGCATTTCCGCAATTGGCATCAACAGAACTGAGGGCAAGAACAATAGGAGGTGGTTCTGTAATGGTTAAGCTTGTTGTATCTGTACACCCATTGGTATCTGTAACGACTACGCTGTGTAAACCTGAACATATAATGGCAGTAGAATCAACCTGGTTTGAAGGGCTCCAAAACCAGCTATATGGAGGACTGCCGCCCGATGCAGTAGCCGTTGCCACCCCATCACAGGCTCCTATACAGGTTGTATTTGTAACACCAGTGACAGCAGCAGTAGGTTCCTGGTATATTGTTGCAGTAACCCTGGTGTTTTCACTTGTACAGGGTTCCTTTACTTCCCAATCGTAAAAGAAGTAATAGTAGGATGTAGGAGCATTGACACCTGTGATGGAGAGCCAGCCGGGTAAGATATATGGGTAATTAGCGCCCGTGCTGTTCCGGAAGAGGTCAGGGGTGCCTGAGATCCCTAATTGCAGGTCAGTACCTACCGGTACATCAAAATTCAATGTTATCCTGCTTTCTCCATCCTGGATATATATAAGTGTGTCACGGATGACCAGGCCGATATTATCACGCAACTCGATGGTTCTGAAGCCTGCTCCCTGTGCATACACCAATACGGAGACTATCCTGAGGGATTTATAGCAATCAAAGACCAGGTGCCTGTCGCCCTGGAAATTGGCTCCGGAACCGAATGTATTGTCAGGAGGGCCCACATACTGAGATGCCGAAAGAACCACTTCTTCAACCCAATAATCAGTGGTTGCTGATAATGGAGGCGTATTATAGGTTGAACCTGTGTTAACAAGATTGGTTGTGAGCGAATCATCATACCAGTTAATCAGGCCGGCACCGGAAGCAGATAATGCCACACTGCCCTGTCCGCACCTTGCTGCGGGAATAGCGGCAGGTGCAGCGGGTTTTGAAACCGTGATATAAGAGGCCTGTATCAGGGAATCAGCGCCAAAACCATTTGTTACAACCAGTTTTACCGTATAGGTTCCGTTATTAACGTAAGTATGGACAGGATTTTGTTGTGTAGAAGTATCCCCATCACCAAAATACCACAACCAGGAAGCAGCGCCATTGGAAGACAGATCCATGAAGTTGATCACTCCCGTACAGGTTGAAGTAACATCAGAGGTGAAACCGGCAACAGGCGGGGTGCTGGGATAAGTACAGTTCCAGTTAATTTCGAACCCATCTCCATTTACCAAAGGGTCTGCAAAATGCAGGATTGTAATTGATCCACCGGTAGAGGTAATGGTAACGGGGCTTCCTGTAGTATTGCAAAACTTCCCAAAGGAAGGATAAGTGGTGTTTGGGCCATCAAAAAATTCAACATAATCATAATCACAAGGGTCGGGGCCACCGCTCCCCGGTTCGATGTCGAAGGAAATAATATTCAGGGTGACTGTGGCAGCTCCAAGAGGAGCGATTGTAATATAGTTGGTCGTATTATCAGCATAAGTACCGGCAGGACCTCCATTGTCGTATAATGTGCCGGTACAGGATGTTTGCAGGTCACCTTCTCCGGATAGAGGCATGTTTACGATACAGGGCAATGTTGAATCAACGACTATATATGCCGTTTTAACGGTTGTATCTATTCCACAGGCGCCTCCATCGGCAACTAAACTGACAGTAAATGTACCATAGGAATTGTAAATGTGGGCTGGGTTCACAGCGCTATTAGTGTCTCCATCCCCAAAATCCCAGTAAAAGCTGCCGCCATTGGAACTGAGGTTGGTAAAATTTGCAGTGAAGGGAAAGGAGCATGATGAGGCAGGGTTGGCAGAAAAGTCGCTAATTACTGTAGGATTAAAAATACCTCCGACCCCTACCGCATACCACGCATCTGTAGTTGCGATTACTTCAGGAGTACAGGGGCCAAAAATATCAATGGCTGACTGGATCGCGTAGAACCTGGCATCATCGTATTGTGCATTTGGCCAAAGGTAAACGGTAAGGTTCCTGAAAGCTATAGCGCCTGCATTAGCAAGCCCGATTCCCGTAATGTTATAGCTGTCTCCATTATCATTGGTGCCGCTGCCACCATTTGCGAGGAGATAATACCAGAAATTCTGAACACCGCTGTTGGTGTGAACGCCTCCGTTGTCTCCGGGTCCGGTAGCCCAATTCACTCCCAGATAAGTATCCGGATCACCATAGACTTTAGGATCAGCCATTGACCTGAGCACGACCCCGATGTCTTCCCCGACCAGCCAGTTTGCCTGGGCGGGTTTGCCATAAAATTCAACAGAAGTACCCAATATGTCACTGAAAGATTCATTCAATGCTCCTGATTCGTAAGAATAAACCAGGTCAGCGGTAAAATCAGTCAGTCCGTGACCGATCTCGTGCCCGGCAATATCCAAAGCCGTAAAAGGGCTATAGGAACCGGACCCGTCTCCGTATGTCATTCTCTGCCCGTCCCAGAAAGCGTTGGAGTAATTGTTATTGTAATGTACATAACTTCTTAACATAAACCCACTTCCATCAATACTATTTCTGCCATGATCATTCCAAAGATAATCGTAGGTCATTTCAGCGCCCCAGTGAGCATCAGTTGCTACTTCGTCCTGGTCGGCATTGACGTTATTCCAGAAATTGTCCGCATCGGTAAAATCAACAGCGTTGCCGTAATTCGTACCGGTGTTCATATCCCACGTTTGAATACCATTTCCCCTACCCGCTTCTCTCAGTCGGTAACCGCTTCCGGTGCTATCTGTGATTATGGTTTTGGTGCCGCTGTATTTTGTAACAGCGGTCCCCGGAACGTCATTGGTACGGATCCGGTTGTTTTCAAAAATAACTTCGCCTGTTACGGCATCTACAAATATGTATGCCCTGTATAAAGGTTCGGATGCGTAAATATCGAATTTATAAGCCAAACGGTAGTCAGTGGATTTATTATTCCCGTTTTTTGGTACAAACACGAGCTTCCCATCCGGATAATAAGTAGCATTCGGATCGTTTGTTACAAGCTTCAGGTGTTCCTCTTCTCCGGGGATTTCCCATTTATAAACGGTGGCAGCCCCCCTAAATCCCCCCGAAGGGGGGACTTTGCCATCTCCTTTTCCCCCTATAGCAGCATTAATGTATTGCAGCGCTTTATTCAGCGCCTGGTTTTCACTTAGTTTTGGAATTGAATTTAAATTCAGCGCGTTGAATAGGATGCCATTCATTGATTTGACTTTCCTATTCTTGACATGGACCATGTATATTGCTCCTTCAATAGGAATATCATTCAAGGTTTGTTGATATTTGTAATGTGTAAATCCAAGATTATCTTTTTCGTATTTGAGAAACTTTAACCGCGACCCATCCTCAATTTTAAATGTACGATTCAGCCATTTTTCAATTCCCGCACCCTCTAACTCCCTAAAGGGAGAACCCCCTCCCGCTAAATCCCCAACACTCCCTTCCTCATCCTGATAAGGAGGATTGTCAAATTTGATCCCAGCTCGATCACCGAACCTGATATATTGCGGAATAGAAGTATTGAACCCTGGTTTTACAAGCTCACTTCCCGGGACTGCTTTCCGGGCTTCTTCACCGTAAAAAACCTGAGAAAAAGAGGTGAAGATAAAAAAGAAAGTGAAAGTGAAGATGAATAACGTTTTTTTCATAGCCCAAATATAGTAAAAATTTTCGTTGATGCAAAATTTATATATAAAAAATATCCGATTCACTGGGTAATTTTACCGGTATTTTGGATAATTCATTTAAATTTACTATAATTGCAAGAAAGAAAATTAAATTCTATGCCTGAGTTATGCAGATTTTATGGAATTGTTGTTCAGATGTTTTACAAAGATCATGAACCGCCTCATTTTCATATTACCTATAACGAATATAGAGCTAAAGTTTCAATAGAAGATCTGAAGTTAATTTCCGGCAAATTTCCAAGAAAAGGACTGAATTTAATACTTGATTGGGCAGAACTTCATCAAGAAGAACTTTTAGAAAAGTGGGAGTTAATGAAAAATGAAAAACCACTTGGTAAAATTGAACCTATAAAATAATGTATAATCATGCATTGGATTAAAGAAGTAAGATACCTCAGAGAATATAAATTAGAAATTATTTTTGATGACGATTATATTAAGATCATTGATATAAAATCTTTTATAGGAGGTAATGGTGTATTTAAGGAATTAAAAGATATTGAATACTTCAGAAAAGTAAAAAAAGACCCTTATTCAAATACAATTTGCTGGCCAAATGGTGCAGATATATGCCCTGATGTTTTATACGAAATTGGAAAAACAATTGAATATATTAAAGATTGATTAACATTTAAAATTCTGACAAGTTTTGGCAAAATATTTAGTTTTTGGCTGTTAGTTTTTGGTTATGGTTTGATAGTTTATGGTTATAGTTTTTTAGTTTGTTGGTCGTGCCATGAGTCCGGCATTAGCAAACTATTGAACTAATGAACTAAAACTAACAACCAAATAACTAAAACTAAAAACCAAAAATCCTGAACTAAAATTTTGGTTCTGGCTACGCCAGGTTAGGATTTTGTTTTATTTTTGTATATTTACACCAATTAAAATTAATACAACAATAGATATGAAAAAATCATTCTTATTCGTGTTCGCTTTTATTGCAGGAATAAGCATTTCAAGCGGACAAGCCTCCTGGGGCGTTCAAATCGGCCATACTTGCTATGACCTCCAGACAAACGCCGCAATACGTAACGGACTTGTGAGTAAACCTAACGGCACCATGGCTGCCGTATGGATCCAAAATCATTCATGTACCACTCCTCAGCCAGATCCGGCTGACAGGGGTATTGGTTACAACTATTATAATGGCGCTTCATGGGTGTATGGTATTAATGGTGAGTGCGGGATTCCTCATGGCTGTGCTTCAGGATATGTTGGATGGCCTAACATTGTTTGGTCAGATTCTATGGATGAGATCGTAATTACTCATACTCCTCTAAAAATAACGAGGCGTCCCATACAAGGTTCTGGCGCGTGGAGCACAACAACTCTGCCTTTCACTTATCCTTATGGCGGTGATGTGTGGCCCAGGGCTGTTGCGGATGGGAATTATATTCATATTATAAGTTCAAGTCCGGCTGGGGTAACTCCAGGTGGAGTAACGAGACCTGCAATTTACTACCGGTCTTCTGACGGTGGAATGACGTGGGATATTACGAATTTGCTTGTTCCGGGTATGGACGATACAACCGTAATTGGTGGAATAGGCGCTGATTCTTATGCTATTGACGCCAGGAATGGTACGGTTGCTTTCACAGCAGGTGGTTGGGGAGAAGACTGGATAATGTGGAAATCCACTGCTAACGGAGATATCGGTACGTGGAGCTTTACAATAATTGCACCCTTTGATACTGCAGGTAAATTATACTTTGGCCCTAATAGTTATGAAGTTTGGACTTATGATGATGCACACGCAGTTACTGTTGACAATAATGGTATGGTTCATGCTTCAACCGGACAAATAGTGCTTGAAGTTAACAGCCTGGGAGTACCTACAGGCAGCCTTTTCCCTTTGGGAGATGATGGACTCTATTACTGGAATGAAAACATGAGCGCTCCTCTTATTGTAGCCGGGTTGGTTGACCTGCCCAACTGGACCTGTACGCCTACGCCTTGCCCGCCCGATGGTGACCCATCCAGTGGAATAGGCAATAATTTTCCTATCTATTACCTGGGGGTTACGTCTATGTCGCAGATCTCTGTTGATCAAACCGGCAATCCATACATTGTATATGCAGGCATGGTTGAGTGGACCTCAAATACAGGAGATACTTCAGGTCAATCATTCAGAGACCTGTATTTGGTTTATTCACCCGATGGCGGTTGTACCTGGAGCAAACCAATTAACATAGCAGGTCATCCATTATTAGGTAATGTTGATGACGGCTCAAGCGGCACGGGATTTGAGGAAGATGTTTATCCAATGACCAACAAAATGATATGGGCAGACAACCGAATTCATATTGTTTGGCAGGAAGACTCAGAGCCTAGTACTGAGCTTCAGGGTGGTGGTCCAACTGCTATTAACTACATGATGTACTATTCTTTTGATGTTACTACCTTGCCGTTTGATACCGGCGCCTTGGTTGTGTGCTCAGGCATACTTGCTGTTACTCCATTATCTTCTCAAATTTGTGCCGGGGATAGTGTTGTCCTTACTGCAAGCGGTGTCGATACATATTCCTGGTCTCCGTCAGGCAGTCTGAGTGCCGGCACAGGCGATACTGTAATTGCTTTCCCATCTGCTACTACTACCTATACCATAGTGGGAACAGATACCACAACAGGTATTGTTGATTCAGCGACAGTTACCGTAACGATATTGGGAAATACTCCTGCTGCAGGTTTCACTGCCGGCTCAACTTCCGGGTGTGATACTTTAACAACAACCTTTATCAATACTTCTACGGGTTCAACGGGATATATGTGGTCATTCCCGGGAGGAACTCCATCTACTTCTACCGTTGCAAATCCATCTGTAACCTATAACGCCCCGGGAGCTTATGATGTTGAATTGATAGCTATTGGTTGCGGAACAAATGATACACTTTCTACTGCGGGCTATATCACAATTGATTCGTTACCTGGTATCTTTGTAACACCGTCATCTGCAATTTGTTTTGGAAGTAGTGTAATTCTGACAGCCACGGGAGGAAATTCATATGCCTGGTCACCCGCGGCAGGATTAAGCGGTACATCAGGTGCTGTTGTAACTGCTGCACCAACAACTACCACAACGTATGTCGTTATCGGCACAGATACAAATGGCTGCAGCAATACAGCATCAGTTGCCGTGACCATCTACCCTTTGCCAACCATTTCTGTCAATCCTCCATCCGGGGTAATATGTGACAGCGGTTTGGTTTCACTTACAGCTAACGGGGCTATTACGTACAGTTGGTCACCTTCAACCGGTTTAAATGTTGATACGGGGGCTATTGTTGACGCCTCACCTTCCTTTACTACTACTTATACTGTAACAGGAACTGATAATAATGGCTGTTCAGGCGCTGTATCAATTACCGTAGTTGCAGCTAATTCGCCAACAATTACCGTAAATCCTGCATCACCGGCAATTTGTCCGGGTGAACCGGTAACACTCACTGCAAACGGAGGTACTACATATACCTGGTCACCGCCTCAGGGATTGAGTTCTACGGTCGGGGCCTCTGTTGTTGCTTCACCTGATTCTACTACCACTTATACAGTAATTAGTGTTGACGCTAACGGTTGTTCCGGTACTTCGTCCATCACAGTATCCGTGAATCCATTTGTAGGTTCATTTAGTTCAGATAAAGATACTGTTGATCTTGCAATTTCTTTTTTTATACAATTTACCGACAACACCAGCGGCTCTACTTCCTGGTCATGGAATTTTGGTGATGGTAATTTTGCTACTATCCAAAATCCACCCTATAACTATTTTTCTGAAGGGATTTACACCGTGGTATTGATAGTATCAAATGGTACCTGCACGGATACAGTCCAAAAAACGATCGTGGTAATAAAAACCACAGGCATCAGTGAAGATCTAAACGAAAGTTTAAAGATATATCCGAATCCTGCTGCCGGTATGTTGATCATTCAGTCTAATGGTATCAAGATAGAAAGCATAAAGCTGATCAATTCTTTAGGACAGATTGTATTGGATGTAGTGCCGGAAGGAACAAATAAATTGGATATTTCAAAACTAACAGCAGGGAATTATATTGTACAGATTGAGACAGAAAAAGGTGTGGTATCAAAAAATGTTGATATAAGCAGATAATAATAGAATTTGTAAAGAATTAGATAATAGATCCATTACAATACGATTACTTTTTAATTTGATAATACGGATCATATCCATTCATTTCTTTTTGATAATAGCCGCTCTCGTTAAGTGGCCGTTTTTTAGGATGAGCCATACATTGCTTTGAACAAGCGCCCTCATACGTCAGGCCACACTTCTTACAGATGGGCAGGTGTAAATTACACTCCGGATTCGCACAATTAACCATCCTGTCGCAAGTAGAATCACAAATGTAACACCTGGAAATAACCACTGGATTTACTTTGTTAACATCCACGGCTATCCTACTGTCAAACACATAGCATTTACCATCAAAATCCTTTCCACCTTCTTTATAGCCATAGTTAATAATACCCCCGTGAAGCTGATAAACATCTTTAAAGCCCTGCTGAAGAAGGTACGCACTTGCCTTCTCGCATCTTATACCTCCTGTACAATATGTTAATATCTTGCAGTTTTTATAGCGTTCTAATTCCTTAACTTTTGAAGTAAAATCCCTGAAGTGGTCAATATTTAAGGTAACCGCATTTTTGAACCTACCTATTTTATGTTCAACATTGTTTCTCACATCCAGAACCACTACAGCCCCCCTACCAGCCCCCCTAAGTCCCCCTGAATCGGTGAATGGGTGAATCGGTGAATCGGTGAATCGCTTCGTTTTCCCTCTCTCCGTTTCTCCGATTCCCCGTTTCTCCGATTCAAGTTGGCTTGGAGTTAGGGGGGGGCTGTGGATTAATCTTTTAAATTCATTGGGTTCTAAGTACACCCCGGTTTTTTTATTTGGATCAATTGCAGGAAATCCCAAACTTACTAACTCAGGTTTTACGCGCACATTTAGTTTTTTGAAAACATGACCTTGGTGCTCATCAATCTTAAATTCAATATTTTTGAAACGGGCATCATTTTTTAGAAATCGCCTATATTTTTCGCAATTTTCCTTAATGCCTGAAATAATTCCATTGATACCTTCTTTAGCTATAATAATTCTTCCTTTAAGGTTTGAAGATAAACAATAAAGATGATGCTCTTTTCTGAAGTTCTCAGGATCATCAATAGGGGTGTAACAGTAATATAATAAGATACTATACGCTCTCATGTTTTATATTTGTAATAAATCCTTAATTGAATCCATCAAATCCTGTATAAAAGGCAAAAACAGCGCAAACCAGGCAATTATCATCGGGGCTAAATTTACCATAAAAGGAAATAAAAAAGTACCTGTTGTTGCATCCTCCGGAAAAACTATTCCTGCCAGTTGGACCAGCCATAAGATAATGCTTAAACCAAATGCCCATTTTATCAGGCCTACCAAAGCCCCGGAAAAATTGTCGAGACTTCCAAGTAAAGTATAATCTAAAACCTTTTTCAAGGCCTTTCCTAAAATATTTACCAATATTACGATAGAAATAAATATTAGTATAAAGGCAAGTATAGGTATCAACTTATGATAATCTCCAATAAAATTTGTGAGTGTATGGATCCCCCAGTGTAACAATTTAAATCCACCAATAACTCCCAGAACTAATGCGAATATAGCTACAATTTCCAGCAACAGACCTTTTTTATAACCTCTGTAGGCGCCCCATAGTAAGGGAATCAGCAAAATTATATCAAGAAACTTCAATGATACTAATGGGCATCTCTAAAAACTACATATTTTTTAAAACACACCCCTTGCCCCTCTTGATAGAGGGGAATATATGGTGTAGTTTTTAGAGATGCCCTAATGATAAAATACTAATAGCTTTTTAACCAAATCAGCAATAACTTTTCCATCTGCCTGGCCTGCTAATTCCTTCGTGGCAATCCCCATTACTTTACCCATATCCGAAGGAGCCGATGCCCCAATCTTTTTTATGATCTCTTTTAATTTATCGGTAAGCTCATTATCAGATAGCTGTGCCGGCAAATATTTTTCAATTATTTTCAACTCTGCTAATTCAACTCCTTCAAGATCTTTTCTACTTTGTGATGCATAAATTTCGGCAGATTCTTTTCGCTGCTTTACTGCTTTCATCAAGAGCTTTAATTCAGCATCTTTGGATAATTCACCCCCGGAACCCTTTTCAGTTTCGGCTATTAATATCAGTGATTTAACGCTTCTTAAAGCGAGCAAAGCAACCCGATCTTTGGATAGCATCGCTTTTTTGATATCAGCATCAATTTGTTCTTTTAAGTTCATTTACAATATTTCTTAATAAAATCATATGCCTCAAAAATACCAAGTTCACCGGCTTTACTCCAATCTAAGCAGGCGCCATCTTTATCTCCGGATTCATATTTAGTGGCGGCTCTGATAAGATAAGCCAAAGAAAGATCAGGTTTCATTTCAATCGCCTTATTATAATCCTTTACAGCTCCTTTATATTGTCCTAATTCACTTTTAGCTTTACCCCTGTTATAATAAGCCAAACCATAATCCGGATTTAAATTGATCGTCTTGCTGTAATCCTGTATTGATCCTCTATAATCTCTTAATTCATCTTTTACAACACCCCTGAAAAAATATGCCTCTGCATTGCCAGGATTTAATTCTATCGCTTTATTGAGATCCTTAATTGCGCCTTTATAATCTGCTGTTTTACCTTTAGCAATACCTCCGTTCAGATAGGCTTTAGCAAAACCGGGTTTTAATTCAATCGCTTTATTGAAATCTTTTATTGCCCCTGAATAATCTTTTTGATGACTTTTAGCAACACCTCTGTTATACCAGCACTGATAATATTCACTGTTTAATTTTATCGCTTTACTGTAATCCTTTATTGCTCCTTTATGATCTCTTAATACTTCTTTCGTGAGCCCTCTATTGTAATATCCACCGACCCCGTCAGGATTTAATTCTATCTCCTTATCGAAATCAGGCATTGCTTCTTTATAAAACCCTGATCTGCTTTTAGCAATACCCCTGTTTTTATAAGCATTGACAAGGTCTGGTTTCAGATCAATTGCCTTGTCGTAATCCTGTATAGCTTCTTCGAAATTGCCTGATTCATATTTAATAAGTCCTTTGTAAAAATACGCCATAGCATCATCAGGATTTAACGCTATTGCCTTATCGTGGTCCTGGGTTGCACCTTTGTAATCCTTTAATTTATATTTTGCCTGGCCCCTGTTATTATAAAGATTTGCATCGTCAGGATTCAACTTTATCGCTTTACTGAAATCATCTATTGCCCCGTTGTAATCTTGCAGATCTACTTTACTGAAGCCTCTGTATAAATAAGCTTTGGTATAATCTGATTTTAGTTTTATTGCTTTATCGAAATCCTGTATTGCGCCTCTATGGTCTTGTAAATATTTTTTAGAAAGTCCCCTGTTATAAAAAGCTAAAGCAAAACCTGGATTCAGCATAAGCATCATATTATTATCCTTGATGGAACCACTATAATCCTGCAAATAAGCTTTTGCAAGCGCCCTGTTATAATAACCCTCATCCAAAGCAGAGTCCATCTGGATTGCCAAATTAAAATCCCATATTGCTGCATTATAATCTCTCAACTCATATCTGGCAAGAGCTCTGCTATGATAAGCATCAAGATAATCAGGTTCTATAGCCAGAACAGTATTATAATCCTGTATTGCTCCATTGTAATCCTGTGAATCAGCTTTTACAAGGCCTCTGTTATAATAAGCTTCAAAATCGTCAGGATTTGACGCTATTGCCTTATTGCAAACTTCTATTACTCCGATAGTGTCTTGTAAGTATTTTTTGGAAACAACACTGTTATACCATGGCCTGGCAAAAATATGGTTTAATATAACCTTTTTATTATGCTGTATAGCTCCAATGTAATCTTCTAAATTATCATTAATATCACTCCCACTTAAAAGCAGGGGTCCCGAATACCCGGGATCAAAAATTTTTAGCTCAATTGCTTTATTACAATCCTTTATTGCTTCATTGTAAAGGCCAGACTCATATTTGGCGATCCCTCTTTCATAAAAAGCTTCATGATACTCAGGGTTTAAGTCAATTGCTTTATTGTAATCGTCTATTGCTCCCAGATATTTTTTAAAGCCGACTTTAGCCTTACCCCTGTTATAATAGCGCTCAACTATTTCTGGTTTCAATTCGATGGCCTTATCAAAATCCTGTATTGCGCCTTCATAATCCTCTAATTCATATTTAGCAAGCCCCCTTCTATTATAGGCCTTATCATAATTAGAAAAAAGCTTAATAGCTTTATTCAGATCTATTAGCGCTGCTTTATAATTACCGGATTTATGTTTTTTAAGACCGCTCTTATAATAATCTTTTGCTGACTTTTGGGAAAAAGCATAAAAAGCAACCACGAGTAGAAGAAATGTAAGTGTGATTTTGTTCATTTTTTTTTGATGCTGCATTACTCAGTTAATTTACATTTCCATCCCTCTTTTTTTATTTTTCTCTTTTTTCATTTCTTTTTGGATATAATTTTCTATGGTTTGATTAAACTCTTTACCATTTTCTATCTTTGTGGCAGCTTCTTCTTTGGAAATAAATCCAACGACAGAATCATAGTCTGCTTCTTCTCTTTTATCTTTTGTATCTATAAAATATTTGCTCATATCTTTTGGAAAAATACCAGTTTTAATAAAAAGCTCTCCGAACTTTGAAACAATAGTTTTATGTTGAAAGCCAAATGGATCTATATTATTTGTTAAAAGAGCTGCCTGTGCAGCGTGAAATATAGAATAATAGCAGCGCGAAACTGAACCTTCATAACTTTCATTTTTGAAAAGTAATTCTGCGTCACTAAATTCCCTTTTTGATTTGTCAATTAATATTTTTATTTCCTTTTTAAATTTCATAGGTCTAAAATTTTCATGGAATGGTTTTCCGTTATTTTTAAGTTTTCTTTCGTAATAAATTTTTTTCATTTTTTGTGGCGTTAATATTTCACCGGATTTTAATAAATCAATACCATCATTACGAACATTTAAATAAAAAGGCATGTTGTTCGTTTTATATTGATTTTCAGATACCACAAACCCTGAGATCTCTTCATTATATTTTAATATAAGGTCATAAATTATATCTCTTCTATTAGTCTCTTTTTTTTCATTCATCCTGCCTTTTAAAACGATCAAAAGATCAATATCCGAATATTCCGTTGCCTCCCCCCTTGCCTGGGAACCGTACAATATCAACTTGCTCAAACGTTCACCGTAGAGCTTTGTTACTGCTTTTTTGACGTCTATAAGTATTTTTTCTATTAACATAGATACGAATTTATAATGCTAATCCCGCCTTTGGCGGGACTAATGATACGAATAAAAGACACATTACAAGTATTTACATTGCCACAAAGATAGCAAAAAAAGATTCACCCCGTGAGATAATACTTAACCAAATGCATAGAAACTTTTAAAATATGCTATCTCACGGGGTGAACTTTCGGCTTTAAGGGCTTGCCGAAAAATAAGTTCCGATTTTTGCATCACAACTTTGCCACATCTTTGATCCCTCCCTCCATAGCTGGCTGCTCGCTAAATTCTGCCAAAGGGCAGAATTTTTTACGCTCGCCCCTCCTCAATCGCAAAATCCTCAAAATAACGCTGCTATTCCTGCGGTTTTGCTCAATCGGATAAGCCAAATCTGTAACAAATTTGTGCGCAAAAATCTGGAACTTATTTTTCGGTAAGCCCTAAGTATTAAGGCGTATATTCCCAAAAATCTTTTATAAAGGTACCATCACTCCTTGACCCTGTTCCAATATAACCTTTGGAGCCGATGGAAAAGCCCACAGGACTTGATCTGGCTGTACCGCCAAAGTTGGTTTTTTTCGTCCAGGGTGTGCCCCCTATAATATCAGCTGCAGGGTCGTATTCCCAGAAGTCTTTTTTACTAGCGCCACCAATTTCTCCTCCTGTTCCGATATACCCTTTGGAGCCGATGGAAAAACCCACAGCGCCTAATCTTGCCGTACTTTCAAAGTCGTCTTTTTTCGTCCAGAGATCGGTGCCGGGATCGTATTCCCAAAAGTCTTTTAGAGGGTTGTTACCATCATATCCTGTTCCGACATACCCTTTGGAGCCGATGGAAAAACCCACAGCTTTAGCTCTTGCTATACCGCCAAAGTCAGCTTTTTTCGTCCAGGTATCGGTGTTGGGGTCATATTCCCAGAAGTCTTTTAGATAGCTATTATTCCATCCTGTTCCGATATACCCTATTGAGCCGATGGAAAAGCCCACAGCATAGTATCTTGCTGTACCGCCAAAGTCGGCTTTTTTCGTCCAGGTATTGCTGGTAGTGTCATATTCCCAGAAGTCTTTATCGTTACCAGATCCTGTTCCGATATACCCTTTGGAGCCGATGGAAAAGCCCACAGCAGCATATCTTGCACTGCCGCCAAAGTCGGCTTTCTGCGTCCAGAGATTGGCGCCGGGGTCGTATTCCCAGAAGTCTTTATAGTTAACTAATGTTCCCGAAATGAAATATTGCCCTGTTCCGATATATCCTTTGGAGCCGATGGAAAAACCCACAGCAGAACTTCTCGGTGTGGTAGTAGTGTCTATTGAGATAATTAGGGTATCAGGGCAGATAGACAAAGTAGTATCGGAACATAGGGTATCAATATCACCTAAGTCGGCTTTTTGTACCCATACACCTAAACCTGCTTCGTTTGGTTTAGATTTATCCTCATCTTTTTTGCATCCATAAAAAATAAATATTCCCAAACCACCCGCAATTGCTATACAAATCATAAAGCAATTGTAAGCTATAAAATCCCTAAACTTTTTCATTTGATCAAGATAAGCTTTTTATTAACATTGAGGTTTTTACCTGCAAATTTCAAAAAATACATCCCATCGGGGTAGCCAGACAGATCAATTTGATGGGAGTTATTATTGTGTAGTAAATTTTGCATTACAATGAGCTTGCCTTTAATATCATAAACGTAGACCCATCCCTGAAGTGATGGACTATTGATAGCTGATATATAAACCACACCATCAGAAGGATTGGGGTATATTTTTATTGATCTGTTTATAGTTTTATATTCAGGTATTGCAGTAGCGAAACCGGATTCACCAAAAACGGGCCTTATCATCATACTTCCTTCCGAAAGGTCGTACCTGATCCATTGTCCGGCAACATTATAAAAAATATGCTGGTTGGTATTGGTATTTTTATCAAAGCCAATATTTAGAATATCGTTGGTGTATTGCATCCAGCCTACATAAAAAGTATCGCTGACTATACCGTCCCATATAAGAGAATCAATTTTATAGCTGTCAAATTTGTTTATGCTTCCCTGGTATAGAATCTGCACGTCTTTTGAGTATAAAGTATCATCGTTTGCAGCATTTACAGTATCAATATGTTTCCATACCATGAGCTTAAAAGTTTTGCCGTTATGGTTTTCGCCTAATTGGGTAAAGTACATTTGTATTTCGGTAAGTGTATCGGGCTCGTTGAGAATAAATCTATATGCTGCTCTGCCAAAAGGTACGTTTATTCCAATGCCATATTCTGCGCTGCCGTCATCGTACGCGTAGTAATTGTCTAAGATTGTAAAACCGGAGATTGTGTCGTTTGATGTAAATGTGCTATCACTTTCAATCTTAAATTTGTATTTTATTTTAAGTGCACTATTAAAATCTGTTAATTTGTTTTCATCAGGTAATGCATTTAATTGACATTGTTGATATTGTTTATTTGGACATTGATTAGGAGTGAAATAGGTAGTGTCAAGAATGATATCAATCAATGAATCAATGCTGCTTTCATTACTTATAGATAATTCACATAAAACATCCATTGAAAGCTGCTGTTTTCTTAAATTATTAGTAGTAACGGATATGATATCAGCAGTTTCAGCGCTTTTTGTGGAATTATCAACAAAGTATTGATTATGAGGCATTGCTGAATATCTGCTAAGAAAAGATGTAGGAGAATTACTAAAAGCAAAATCATCATTTAATGTATCGTTTGTATAAAGGTAAACATAATCTATGTGCCAGACATCATAATTGCCGGAAAGGCGGCCAAATGATTGAAATTTAAATTGAAAGCCTTTGTGAAAATAGGCAAGGTTATTATCAGTAATTGCAATGAATTCCTGCTTAAAATCTAACGCAATACTATCTCCTACATTTATTGCATTCCCTTTTTTCCCCCAAACCCAATTCCATGTACTATCTTTAGCCAGAAACTCTAACCAGATCGAATCAGAAGGGTCAGGATTCAAATTTGCATCTACACCACCGGCTTGCCAGAAAAAACTAAAATACGCAAATATCCAAGTGGTATCATATGTATAAACATAAGTAGTATCATAGGTACTGTCTATTGAGATAATAAGGATATCAGGGCATACAGGGAAAGTAGTATCGGAACAAACGGTATCAATGGATAATGTTATAGTATCAACAACAGCAGAATCATTAATATAAACAACAGCAGAATCAACAGTCATACCAATAGTATCGAAAAAATACGCAAATATCCAAGTGGTATCATATGTATAAACATAAGTAGTATCATAGGTACTGTCTATTGAGATAATAA
>VRUD01000020.1:49245-57384 GCA_019456305.1 Cytophagales bacterium
GGGTGTCAGGGCATACAGGCAGAGTAGTATCGGAACAAACGGTATCAATGGATAATGCTATAGTATCAACAATAGTAGAATCAACAGTCATACCAATAGTATCGGAGAAATCATTGTAAAGATCAATCGGCAAAGATACCAGACTATCTGCTTTGCCCTCTGCAAGCGGGTCCGTAAAATTATAAGGCGTTCCGTCTGCTTTTAACCCGTCAAAAGTTGCAACATTCAGCGTTGGCGGGTCAACACAAAATCTGTTGTTAATATAGGTACCCCCAACGTTAATATAGGTAACACTATCATATAGCCATTTACTAGCATCAGGAAAACCAGATGAAGAAGAAAAGTCATCAAAAAATGGCAGGGGCAGGGTAAGTGTATTCTGAACGACAACGGTATAATCTTCCACTTCTCCATAGCTAAATGCCTCACAAGTGGTTTGTGCACCGTTGTACTTCATTGAAACACGCATCCTGGTCGCCCCCAAAGAGGCGGTTAAAGGAACGTCCAGATTTCCGGTAACCGTTGTGCTGGAAAGCCCCCTCGCATCAAAAACCAGCTCATCGGCATCTAAGAAGTCGCCATCCTGGTTAAGGTCAATCCATATCTTCCAGTATTCATTATACGTTGATGAGCTAAAACCGGGCGTCAGGGTAACGGCATTGCTTGATCCTTGCTCTAAATTGGTGGAAATACCGGTAAAATCAGCATATCCTCCATTTGAAGCAGTATTGTTATCAATGGAGGCAACAGTCACTCCGGCTATCCATTCATAAGAAGCATCATTGCCCTGGGAAGAACAATATGCACCGCCTGCATTAAGTGTTGTGAAAGTATTGGATTTTTTTAGGTACTTGCTTTGCTCTTTATATGCCTGCATTCTTATTTTGTCATATTTTAATGGATAAATATTCAATTGTCCAAACACATTAGCGATTGGTATGATCCCTTCTATTATACAAAAAAGAAGTACCAGAATAGCTTTTGGATATTTGATAGAAAATATCATTATAACTAAATTTATCTCAATAACGTAACTGTCCCCGACCTCGTATATTGTTCCCCTCCAAAATCTTTTGCTTCTATCAGGTAAGCGTAAACGCCCACTGGCGCTTGCTTACCGTTAATGGTTCCGTCCCAGCCATTGCTCATTTGATTTGATACAAAAATTATTTCCCCCCACCTGTTATATATGATCATTTTGAAATCCTCAATAAAAGGCGCTTTTATTTTAAAAATTTCATTTAAACCATCTCCGTTTGGCGTAAAGGCAGTTGGAATAAATAATTCCTGTTTGATGATGACAATATTTGAATATGAAACAGCAGCAACTGGCGTATCAGCAATGGCTTTTACCCTGTATATACGATGTTGGTAGTCTGATTTTTCTATAATATCTGTGTAAGTTGTGTCCTTTGTTGATAAACTATCATAGGGTAAAAAATCATCTTTAAGCCATTCAAAAACGTATTCCTTTACCCCGTTTTGCCAGCCAACGTAATCAGTCCAGGATAATTTAATTGTTTGAAAATTTTCTATCGTACCCTGAAGTAAAATAGGGCAGGATATCATGCTTGGATCAGCTTTATTATCACACGAATCAATATAGCTTACGACATAGCAGTTTCGTGTAGTACCGGTGTTTGCTCTTTGATCTGTATAGTTGCTATCCGTTAAAGTATCTACTGGCTGAAAAGACCCGCCATCTTCTGATCTTGAAATAATATATTCTTTTACAACAAAGCTATCAGGTTTCTCCCATGATAATTGCGGGGTATTATTCAGGATGGTTGTATAAAAGTTGCTGACTTTATCCGGGACGTCCGTGGATTTAGCTGTAACACATTGCTGCCAGGAAACAGAGCTCATATTATTTTGTTGAATGTCAGCGACAACATGGTAGCAATATTGAAACCCACACCGCACATCAGAGTCGATATAGAAGGTATCTAAGGTAGTTTGTATCAGTGAATCGTTTCGGTATAAAGAATAGGTTTGTAAAGTATCGCTTATATAGCCTGACCAGGTAATAATATTTTGATTATTTGAAGCTGTTACCTCTATATTGATACTGCATATTTCTTCGGAGATTATAGAATTACCGCAAATATCAAATGCAACTATTTTATAGCAATATAAATTTGTAGTAGTATTAAGACTATCAATATTATAGTTTAAAAGTACTAAAGAATTTGAAACTGTATCTATGCTTTGATAAGCGCCTGAAGCGCCTGTCTTTTGCTGTATAGCATAATTTACATAATCATCTGTATTAAAAATCAGTTCAAGGATTCCGCTATTTGTATTTTTCTGTATTACTTTAAGTTTTTCTATAATTGGCTTTGTTAAAGATAGAAAAGGGGTAATAGTTATTGAATTACTTCCACCACAGTCTCCCGGCATATAATGTCCTCTTACAATAATAGTTCTCTGTGAAGAATCGTTATAAAAATGAATAGTGTCATCCTTAGAATGTAAAGTATCAAACGGGCTGGCATCGCCCCAGTTTATTATATATTCATCATTATACTGATCATAAACAGTATCATTAATAACAACTATTACTGTGTCGCCTTCGCATAAATGAACTGTGAAATCCGGTTTAAGTGTGTCTAAAACTTCAATATAATTTTCTCT
The DNA here is from genome assembly GCA_019456305.1 of Cytophagales bacterium. Lineage (NCBI taxonomy): Bacteria > Pseudomonadati > Bacteroidota > Cytophagia > Cytophagales > Cytophagales bacterium. Next base: position 51,880 of record VRUD01000020.1, read on the forward strand.
AAATAAAAAATCCTGCGGTCCAATATCTAAATTAACAGATTGCATCACAGTATATTTTCCAGGTGTTGTATAAAGATAAAATGTATCTGAAATAAGATCAACTCCAAATGTGTCAGTACCTACCCCATACCAGTACTGAATACCTGATCCATTGGCACAATTGGTTATACTAATAGTATGGGGTGGACAGCCTCTGGTGAAATCTGCATCAAAGCAAGCCGAATCAACCTGCGCATTACAAACGTTAAATAATAGTGAAACAAATATTGATAAGAGAAATAGATGGGAAAATAGTTTATTCATCCTTGTTTTGATATTTGATATCCAATATCGTTTACTGATTTAAAATTGAGTCCACTCTAATAAATCCAAAAAATAAAAATAATATATCAATAAATTTATGCACGCTGCGCTTTACGCCATGCGCTATGTGCGGGGTTTATCGGTTCTCGGTTTTCAGATTCCGGTTTATCTGTTTAGCGATTTTCAGTTAATCAGATAACCGGTTTTGTTGCTGAAAAACTTATGGCAGACAACTGAATGACCGACAACCGAATGACCGACAACTGAATAACCGAAAAACCGGTAACTGAAAACCGAGAAACTGTATTATTTGTGAAAATTTGGTTACTGCTATGTTGCAATCTTCATTATCCCGATCACTTATCGTTATTCGATTAATTTTAAATGTATGTTAGGTCTACATTTCTGATAACAGATTAAGCAGGTCAATTTTTTGCATTGGCTACAACTTTTATCTAACATCTACTGCCTACTGTCAACTTCTTCCTCCCCCGCCACCCAAACATCTATTTCTCCGCCTATACGGATCTTAATCCCTTCAAAAGCAGTAGGTCTTTGCTTGATCACTGTTCCATCTTCTTCATCAGATTTTGGGACATAGGTCTTTAGTCCAACTTTTAAACCATGGCTTAGCAAAAACAATTCTACCTGTTCAAAGGGCCTTCCCACAAGATCGGGTACGTCAAATCTCACATTTCCCAGCCCATTCCCAACAAAGAGGTCAATTTTAATGCCTTTCGGTATTAGTTCACCAGGTTCAATTTCTTCTCCATTTATTAATTGATTCAATACTGCATTTTGTGCGAGATCATGCACATAAGTTACCTCGCCTAATTGCAGTCCATAAGTTTTTAAGATCAACAAGGCATTTTTTAATGAACTATTTATCAGGTCAGGCATTTTTACTTTTGGAGGATTCTTTGTATTTATTGAAACATAAATTCTTCTACGCTGTTTAACGATTGCTCCTGCTGGCGGATACTGTCCGATCACTGTGAGGGGCTTGTGATCGGGCAAATAATTTGAATCACTGATTTGAACCCTTAATGCTCTGACTGATAAGAATTTCTCCAGTTCACTTAATTCCATTCCATCCAGGTCAGGTACTATAATTGTCTCTCCATGTTTTGTTGTGTTAGGCAGGTATATAAAAAAGAAAGCAAAGATAATGGTAGCGGAGATTACCAACATAATCAAAATATGAGACGATAGATTCAGGAATTTATTTTTTGAGAACATATTGAAAATACGAATTAGCCCTACGAATTACGAATTAGCCGAATTACGAATTACGAATTCGTAATTCGTAATTCGTAGGGTTATTCGTGCATGGATAGTAGCATGCAAATTTAAGAAAATATAACTAAATTTTTTCCATACCTTTGTAAAAAAAAGCACAGCTATGTTGAACATAAAAAAGATAATAACGCTAACCATCTTAATAATATTATATGTAAATCTTACGGTTTTTGCTCATTCTGCTCAAATAATTGAGATGCCCGGATGGGTAAACAATAAGTTTTTTGGATTAAAATGGGAACAGTACCTGTTAATACTCCTTTTTATCTTTATAAGTTTCGTTATTCATAAAATATTATCATGGTTTTTTAGTAACCTGTTGGTCAAAATATTAGCAAAGACAGGCCGTAAGGAACTGTATGAAAAATATATCCGACCGGTTACCAGGCCATTTAGTTTATTTATTATCTTCTGTCTCCTGTCTATTTTTATTCCTTTATTAGACTTACCTGTAACGGTAAATAAGTATGTGAGTATGGGAATAAAAGCAATAATACCACTTTATGGTATACTGATATTTTACCGCCTGGTGGACATTTTGGGCGCTTATCTTAACAGGCTTGCTGCAAAAACAGAAAGCGCCTTGGATGATCAGCTTGTTCCGCTCATAAGTAAATCATTAAAAGTATTTGTAGTGATCATGGGCGTTTTGTTTATTCTGCAGGAAATTCTGAATGTCAATATTACTGCATTATTAGCAGGTTTATCAATAGGAGGTTTGGCATTTGCATTAGCAGCCCAGGACACCATAAAAAACTTTTTCGGCTCTTTGATGGTATTTATTGACCGCCCATTCCATATAGGTGACTGGATCGTTTCAAATGACGTAAACGGAATGGTTGAAGAAGTAGGTTTTCGTTCCACCCGTATCCGTACGTTTCATAATTCAGTGATCAGTATCCCAAATGGTAAATTAGCTGATATGACTATTGACAATATGGGATTGAGGGCTTACAGAAGGTTCAGTACAAGCATTTCTATTACTTATGATACCCCTCCTGATGCGATTGAGGCTTTTGTAGAAGGATTGAGGCAAATAGTTGAGAAACATCCCAATACCAGGAAAGATTATTATAATATATACCTCAATGATATGGCAGACAGCTCTTTGAATATCCTTTTTTACGTCTTTTTTAGTGTACCGGACTGGACTGGTGAATTAAAAGCCAGGCAGGAAATAATATTATCTATAATCAGGTTAGCTGAAAAATTAGACATCAGGTTTGCATTTCCGACTGAAACGATCCATGTTGAGAATTTCCCTGAAAAGAAGTCACTGACACCGGAGAATAATCCAACTAAAAAGGATTTGATGAATAAGATTGCAGGGTTTATTAAAAGTGGTAGTCGGTAGCCAGCAATTAAAGAAAGAAAAAAATGTTTGGGAATTTAAAAAAGAAGGTGTAATATCGCAAAATGAAAAGTTGGCTATTGAAAATATAAATAAAACACTTGTATATAATCATAGACAACTAGACATGTAGTATTTAACTTTGAGGGTTTTTTTATTTAATTGTATTCAATCTTTTTATTTTTTAAATTAAACTCCAATAACCATGAAAACAAATTACTCAACAGCCAAATTTGCCTGCCGGGGTTTTAGAAGATTTATCATACTGCCGTGTGCATTAATATTTGCAATATCAATATTAAATACAAATGTATCTTCTGCCCAATGCTCCATAGACAGCGTTATAAGCACTGATGATTGTGGAGGATGCGTTGGAACAATTGAAATCTTTGCTTCTGGTGGTTCAGGTGCATATAAGTATAGTATAGATGGCGGATTGACATTTGAGGCGTGCAATTTATTTACGGGTTTATGTGCCGGTACTTATAGTAATGTAATAAATGATATGAGTGGTTGTCAGGATACAAGTAATGTTATAATTATTACGCCACCTCTTTTATTGGCTTTTATGTCAGGTAGTATAGATGCTTCTTGCAATGGGTCTTGTGATGGGTCCCTTCAAGTAATGGCTTTTGGCGGTACGCCTCCATATGCCTATTTTTGGAATACCTTACCAATTCAAACAACTGATATTGCCACCGGGTTGTGTGCAGGCGCTTACGATGTTGCAGTACAAGATACTAATGGCTGCTGGGCGCAGGGTTTCGGAACTATTTTAGAACCCACACCGATAATTGACAGCACAAGCAGTACCAATGCCACATCATGCGGAGCTTGTGATGGTACTGCTACTGTTTATGCAAGTGGTGGCTTACCTCCTTATTTTTATGCATGGAATACCAGTCCTGCACAAACAACATCAACAGCCACATCTTTATGTACAGGAATATATACAGTATTAGTTACTGATGCAAATGGATGCACTGAATCCGCTACGGTTGGCGTAGGTGAAATTGGCGGTGAGGCGCTAATTACAAGCACAACAGATGTGTTGTGTAATGGAACTTGTGATGGCACAGCAACAGTAAGTTTTACCTGTGGCAATCCTCCTTGTTCAATCATTTGGTATGATGGTTCAGGGGCTTCTATCGGGCAAACAGATACAACTGCTACCGGCTTATGTGCAGGTGGTTATCTTGTTCAGGTAACCAATAATTTAGGATGTATTTCTTTTGACCAGGTAACAATTAATGAGCCGTCTCAAATTAATGCCACAAAAAATTGGACTAATACAAGCTGCATAGGAATATGTGACGGTAACGCTACTGTTTTTGCTACGGGCGGTGTATTGCCATATACATATTCTTGGTCTCCAAGCGGTCAAACCACTCAAACTGCTACAGGTTTATGTGCAGGAATGCATACGGCAATTGTTACAGATTCCCTTGGTTGCAGTGATACTATGATGGTAACAGTTGGTTCACCGGATACTACTGCATTTAATACTTCAAAGATTGATGCCGGCTGCGGAGTGTGTAATGGTCAGGCAATTACTTGTGTTACGGGTGGAACACCTCCTTATGCTTATAGCTGGACATCAGGGTCAACAACTTTTTATGATGATAGCTTATGTTCAGGGACTTATGATGTAACCATTACTGATGCTAATAGTTGTGTAGCGTCAGAGAGTGTAACCATTATGCCGGTCAACGATGAATGTACAGGTGCAATATCTTTAACGCAAGATACAATCTGTATTCCAACTGCATGTGATGTTGCCGGTGCAACCGAGTCGCTTTTTGGAATTTGTGGTATTGGCATTGCTAATGATGTGTGGTATTCTTTCGTTGCTACTTCCATAAACCCGACCATACAGGTTGCAGGATCAATAAATTTTTCTGCAGTTGTAGAATTATTCGACTCTTGCGGAGGAACATTCATAGATTGCGCCCAAAGTACATCTGGGGGAGATACCGCAGCAATCATGACTTTTGGGTTGACCATTGGAAACACTTATTTTATAAGAGTATATGATTTTTGGGGTTCACCGGCAACTACCACTTTTGATATTTGTATTTACGACACTCCTCCCTGCCAAGACCCTGCCTCTCTTTTTGCAATTAATATAACTGATACGACCGCTGATTTAAGGTGGAATTCTACAAATCCCGGGGATACTTTTATTGTAGAATGGGGTTTGCAAGGATTTACTCCTGGTTCTGGCATTGATACGGCAATGGGAACTTCTGTGTTCGGTACAAATACAGTAAGTATTTCCGGGTTAACCCCATCAACTACGTATGATTTTTATGTCCTGGAAGATTGCGGCAGCGGTGACTCAACCAATAATGCAGGGCCTTTTACATTCACAACTAATGCCCCTCCACCGGCCAACGATGAATGTGCGGGTGCAATATCTTTAACGCAAAATAACAGCTGTATTCCAACTGCAGGTGGTGTTGACGGTGCCACCGTGTCGCTTTTTGGAATTTGTGGTATTGGCATTGCTAATGATGTGTGGTATTCTTTCGTTGCTACTTCCATAAACCCGA